>CAZUIA010000054.1:0-279 GCA_964620835.1 uncultured Oscillospiraceae bacterium | reverse complement strand
GCATAGAAGGGCAGTACGTCGCTGTGGACAGTACCGCCGCACATTCGGCCCGCTTCCCCGCGTGGAGAAAGCCGAAAGCGTAGGAGCCGTATGTGTCCACCGCCGCGTGCATGTACACCTTGCCAATGACCTTCAGCGTGCCTACAAAGAAGGTATCCTGGCTGAGCGGTTCTCCCGCTCGCGAGGATTCCACATGCACTCCTTAAAGCACGGGTTGAACTTCTCGACCTTCCCTACCTGCTCTGCGGTCAGTTCGATCCCCTGGGTCAGATATTTCTC
>CAZUIA010000053.1:12550-14569 GCA_964620835.1 uncultured Oscillospiraceae bacterium | reverse complement strand
AACCGGCCGCCGTCGAGCTGCACCATGGGGCGCAGGTCCGGCGGGATGACGGGCACCACATCCAGGATCATCCATTCGGGGCGGTTGCCGCTCTGGCGGAAGGCCTCCACGACCTCCAGGCGCTTGACGGCCCGTGCGCGCTTTTGGCCCTCGCTCTCGCGGCCGCGCTCCTTTTGCACCAGCTCGTCGATCTCGGCGCGCAGCTTCTGCGCCAGGTCGTCAAGGTCCAGGCTCTTGAGCATCTCCTTCACGGCCTCGGCGCCCATGCCGGCCCTAAAGCTGTTTTCGCCGTACTTGGCGACGCACTCCCTATACTTCTGGTCGCTGATCAGGTCGTACTTCTTCAGCTCCTTCACCTCGCCCGGATCGAGCACGATGAACGACGCAAAGTACAGCACCTTTTCCAGCGAACGGGGCGACACGTCCAGGAGCATGCCCATGCGGGACGGGATGCCCTTGAAATACCAGATATGGCTCACCGGCGCGGCGAGCTGGATATGCCCCATGCGCTCGCGGCGCACCTTGGCGCGCGTGACCTCCACGCCGCACTTGTCGCACACCACGCCCTTGTAGCGGACGCGCTTGTACTTGCCGCAGTTGCACTCCCAGTCCTTTTGCGGGCCAAAAATGCGCTCGCAGAACAGCCCGTCCTTTTCGGGCTTCAGGGTACGATAGTTAATGGTCTCGGGCTTGGAGACCTCGCCGCGCGACCAGGAAAGGATCTTTTCGGGGGACGCCATGCCAATCTGGATGGAGTCCAGGTTCGTCAGTTCAAACAAGGCTTTGCCACATCCTTCCTGCGGGTTCCTCGGTGACCGCCCCTGCCCGCCCATTTTCAGCATTCCTCCCCCACCCGGCCGCCGCAGCGGCCAGAAAGGGAGTAAAGAGGAATATATCCCTCTGGCAGGGGGTGTAGGGGGACGGCGTCCCCCTACTCGAAGTCGTCGTCGTCGAGGCTGATGTTTTCCAGGTCGGGCAGATCGTCCACCTCGAAGTCCTCGATGTCGTCGATCTCCAGGTCGTCCTCCAGCGCGGGGGCCGGTAGCGCGACGGAGCTGGCGAGCTCCTCGGCCTCGGCGCCCAGCTCGGTATCTTCCTCGTCCGTCTCGCGGATGATGATCTCCTGCTTGTCCTCGGCCAGGACCTTGATGTCCAGGGCCAGGGACTGCAGCTCCTTGATCAGGACCTTAAAGCTTTCGGGCACGCCCGGCTCGGGAATGTTCTTGCCCTTGACGATGGCCTCGTACGTCTTGACGCGGCCGACCACGTCGTCCGACTTGACGGTGAGGATCTCCTGCAGGGTGTTCGCCGCGCCGTAGGCTTCCAGCGCCCAGACCTCCATCTCGCCGAAGCGCTGGCCGCCGAACTGGGCCTTGCCGCCCAGGGGCTGCTGCGTGACGAGCGAGTAGGGGCCGGTGGAGCGCGCGTGAATCTTATCGTCCACGAGGTGGGACAGCTTCATGATGTACATGTAGCCGACCGTGACCTCGTTTTCAAAGGGCTCGCCGGTGCGGCCGTCAAAGAGCACGGACTTGCCGGTCGGGTTCTTGCCCGCCATGTTCAGGCACTCGACGATGTCCTCCTGGCTTGCGCCGTCAAAGACCGGCGTGGCGATGTGCCACCCGAGCGCCTTGGCCGCCCAGCCCAGGTGCACTTCCAGGACCTGGCCGATGTTCATGCGGCTGGGGACGCCCAGGGGATTTAAGACGATCTGAAGCGGGGTGCCGTCCGGGAGGAAGGGCATGTCCTCCTCGCGCATGATGCGCGAGATGACGCCCTTGTTGCCGTGGCGGCCGGCCATCTTGTCGCCCACGGAGATCTTGCGCTTCTGGGCGATGTAGACGCGGACCATCTGGTTGACGCCGGGCGAAAGCTCGTCGCGGTTCTCGCGGGTGAACACCTTCACGTCCACGATGATGCCAAATTCGCCGTGGGGCACGCGCAGGGATGTGTCGCGCACCTCGCGGGCCTTGTCGCCGAAGATGGCGCGCAGCAGGCGCTCCTCGGCGGTCAGCTCGG
>CAZUIA010000053.1:12327-12540 GCA_964620835.1 uncultured Oscillospiraceae bacterium | reverse complement strand
CGGCCATCTTGTCGCCCACGGAGATCTTACGCTTTTGGGCGATGTACACGCGCACCATCTCGTTGACGCCGGGGGACAATTCGTCGCGCTTTTCGCGGGTGAACACCTTGACGTCCACCACAATGCCGCCCTCGCCGTGGGGCACCTTCAGGGACGTGTCGCGCACCTCGCGCGCCTTTTCGCCGAAGATGGCGCGCAAAAGGCGTTCCTCGG
>CAZUIA010000053.1:0-12317 GCA_964620835.1 uncultured Oscillospiraceae bacterium | reverse complement strand
CACCTCCGCGCCGATGCGGATGATGCCGCGCTCGTCGAGGTCCCGGAGCGCGTCCTCGCCGACGCCGGGGATGTCCCTGGTGATCTCCTCGGGCCCCAGCTTGGTGTCGCGGGCCTCGGACTCGTACTCCTCGATGTGGATGGAGGTGTACACGTCGTCTCTGACCAGCTTTTCGCTGATCAGGATGGCGTCCTCGTAGTTGTAGCCTTCCCAGGTCATGAACCCCATCAAGATGTTCCTGCCAAGGCCGATCTCGCCCTTTTCCGTGGACGGGCCGTCGGCGATGACCTGATCCTTTTCCACCCGGTCGCCCGCGTTCACCAGCGGCCGCTGGTTGATGCAGGTGCCCTGGTTGGAGCGGGCAAACTTTCTAAGGGTATACAGCTGGGTCTTGCCGTCGTCGCCGCGGATCTCGATCTCGCGGGCGGAGACCTTTCTGACCACGCCCGACTGGCGGGCGAGGATCACCACGCCCGAGTCGCGCGCGGTCTTATACTCCATGCCCGTGCCGATGATCGGCGCTTCGGGCACCAGGAGCGGCACGGCCTGGCGCTGCATGTTCGAGCCCATCAGGGCGCGGTTGGCGTCGTCGTTTTCCAGGAACGGGATCATGGCCGTGGCCACGGAGACGACCTGCTTGGGGGACACGTCGATGTAGTCGACCTTTTCCCTCGGGACCTCGGTGAAGTCCTCCACGATGCGCACATTCACGCGGTCGTTGACAAAGCTTCCGTCCGGGGCGATCGGCTCGTTGGCCTGGGCGATGATGTATTTGTCCTCCTCGTCCGCCGTCAGGTAGACGATCTTGTCGGTGACGCGGTGGGTGACCGGGTCCACATAGCGGTAGGGGGCCTCGATGAAGCCGTACTCGTTGATGCGGGCATACGTCGCCAAGGAGCCGATCAGGCCGATGTTCGGACCTTCGGGCGTCTCGATGGGGCAGATGCGCGAGTAGTGCGAGTAGTGCACGTCGCGCACGTCAAAGGACGCGCGGTCGCGGTTCAGGCCGCCGGGGCCGAGGGCCGACAGGCGGCGCTTGTGCGTCAGCTCGGCCAGGGGGTTCGGCTGGTCCATGAACTGCGAAAGCTGGCTGGAGCCGAAAAACTCCTTGATGGCCGCGGACACGGGCCGGATGTTGATCAATTCCTGCGGGCGCACGTCGTTGGCGTCCTGGATGGCCATGCGCTCCTTCACGACGCGCTCCAGGCGCGACATGCCGATGCGGATCTGGTTTTGCAAAAGCTCGCCCACGGACCGAAGGCGCCGGTTGCCCAGATGGTCGATGTCGTCGGTGTGGCCGATGCCGTAGGGCAGGCCCACCAGATAGGACACCGAGGACACGATGTCGTCAATCAGGATGTGCTTGGGGATCAGGTGCGAAAGGTTTTCGCGGCAGGCCTGCAGCAGGCTCGCCTCGTCCACCTGCGAGAGGATCTCGCGCAGCGTGGGCAGGTGCACCTTTTCGTTGATGCCCGCAAGCGCCGGGTCAAACGGCAGATACGCCGCGGCGTCGACAAAGTTGTTGCCGATCACCTTGACGTCGCGGCCGTCGACGGACAGGCGCACGGCGTTGATGCCGGCGTTTTGAATCTTTTCGGCAATATCGGGAAAAATGGTCTTACCCTTTTGGACGAACAGCTCGCCGGTTTCCGGGTCGACAATGTCGTCCGCGGCGTGAAAGCCCGCGATGCGGCCGGAAAGGGACAGCTTTTTGTTGAACTTATAGCGCCCCACGCGCATCAGATCGTAGCGCTTGGGGTCAAAAAACAAGGAACGAAGCAGCGACGAGGCCGAATCGACGGTCGGCGGCTCACCGGGGCGCAGGCGGCGGTAAATCTCCAAAAGGCCGTCCTCGCGGCTTTTGGCGTCGTCGCGCTCGATGGTGGCGCTCAGGCGCTCGTCCTCGCCCAGGAGCTGGACAAGCTCGGCGTCGGTGCCGTACCCGAGGGCGCGCAGAATGACCGTGACCGGCAGCTTCCGCGCCCGGTCGATGCGAACCCACAAGACGTCGTTGGAGTCGGTCTCGTATTCAAGCCAGGCGCCCCGGTTTGGAATGATCGTGGCGGAATGGAGCAGCTTGCCCGCCTTGTCGCGCTCGGCGCCGAAGTACACGCCCGGCGAGCGGACGAGCTGGCTGACGATGACGCGCTCGGCGCCGTTGATGATAAAGGTGCCGTTCTCGGTCATCAAGGGGAAGTCGCCCATGAAGACGTCGCTCTCCTTGATTTCGCCCGTTTCCTTGTTTTTCAGACGGACAAAGACCTTCAGAGAAGCGGCGTAGGTCATGTCGCGCTCCTTGCATTTTTCCACGGAGTTTTTCGGCTCGTCGTCGAGCGAATAGTCGACAAACTCCAGCACAAGGTTTTCGCTATAGTCGGTAATCGGCGAGACATCGTTCAATACCTCGCGCAGGTCCTCCTCCAGGAAGCGCCGGTAGGAGTTTTTCTGCACCTCGATCAGGTCCGGCATGTCCAGCACCTCATCGATCTGTGAAAAGCTCATGCGCTTGCGGAGGGAGCCCATCTGTACCTCATGCACCACTGCTTCCATCACCCCACATTCCAAACAATTCCAAACAACCGTCGCGCGGTACGCACACCAGCCCTACCCAAGGATTTGAGGGCAAATCTCGGGATTAAATCACACTGATGCAATATAGCAGTATACCTCACCTATGCAACTTCGTCAATGGGGAAGTTCAATTTTCTCGAAATTTTGCATCTTGACAGCCGAGAAAATTTTTGAAGGCGGCCTGCGGCGGGGGAAAAAAGGCCTTCCCCACGCCCTGCGCCGGCCGCGGGAAGGCTTTGGCCCGGCGACCGCGCCGGGCGGGGAAGGCCCCTGCTTTGCCCCGCCCCGCAGCGCCCGAAAGATCAGTACATCTTGACGACCTCTACGTTTTGGAAATACGTTTTCACAATCTCCTCGGCCTTCGCCCCGCCGTCCGCCATCGCGTACGCGCCCCACTGGGTCATGCCCACGCCGTGGCCAAAGCCCTTGCCGGACATGACCAGCTTGCCGTCCTCCACCTTCACCTCGGTGAGCAGCGTGGAGCGCATCTTCGTGCTGTCAATGGCGATGCGAAAATCGGGCGCGTTCACCTCCTGGCCGGACAGCACCAGCGTGATCGCCCGGCCCGACTCGCCCTTTTGGCCGATCTCCGCGCTTTCAAGCCCGCTGATTGTGGCGCCCGCCTCCTTGGCCGCGGCGATGACCTCGTCGGCGGTGAACGTGGCCGTCCACTCGGCGGCGTCCGCGGGCGCGGCGTCGTTTTCCTTGCCCTCGGTCACCAGGGTATAGTCGGGCTCCGCGTCCTTCCAGTTCAGGCCCTCCTTGGCCAGCGCGGTTTTGCCGCCCGAGTGCGCGTGAAACCACGCGTACGGAAGCTCGCCGCCCGAGGACAGCACCAGGCCGCGCGTTTCGTCCACGGCCTGCTTCACGCGGTCGTTGACCTCGTCCTTGGCGTAGGCCTGCGCCTCCTCGATGTCCGTGGACACGTCCGCGCCGCCGTACTTGGATTCCTTCTCGGTCATGAACTTGAGCGCAAAGGTGCGCGCCAAAATGGCCTGGGCCTTCAGGGCCTCCAGCGGCCAGTCATTCTTCATCTCGCCGGCGAGCACGCCCTCCAGGTAGCTTTCCAGCGTCATGTCCTCCACGGCTTTCGTTTCCACTACATAGACGTTCACCACGGGCACGCCGTCCTCAAACTTCTCGATCTTCGCGGGCATCTGGGGCACGGCAGGCTGGGCCGGCTCCGTGGCGTTCGGGGTTTCCGACGCGGCGGAACAGCCGCTCACCAGGGCGAGCAGCAGCAAACAGGCGACGGTCAAGCGTACGCTTCGCATGCAAAATTCCTCCATTTTCTTTTTTGCCAGTTTGCACCATCAAAAAGAAAAATATGTATGTGAAAAAAATGCACCGGCGCGCGCGGCCGCCCCCGGATTTGGACGCTTTTTTGCTCCGGGCTTTCGCGCGGTGCAGCCCGCCGCCGTTTCCCTTGCACGGAGGCGAAAAAAGCAAGGCGGATCAACAAAAATTGCGCCGAAAAAGCCGTTGCAAAAAGAGGCGGTTTATTCTATGATATGGGCGAAAACAGCGGGAGGGACGGCGCTATGCGAGAAATCAGCGTGCAGGCGGTCGCCGATCAGGTGGAACGCCTTTTTTTGTTTGCCAGCACCTGCATCGGGCGGGATGTCGAGGAGGCCGTGAAGCGGGGCATCGAAACCGAGCCGTCGCCCGCCGGGCGCGCCGCGCTTGAGCAGATCGCCGAAAACTACGAAATCGCCCGTGAGGAGCGCGTCGCCATCTGCCAGGACACCGGCATGGCGGTGGTCTTTGCCGACATCGGCCAGGACGTGCGCCTCACGGGTGGCGATTTTGAAACGGCCGTGAACGAGGGCGTGCGCCGGGCCTACCTTGGCGGGTACCTGCGAAAGTCCGTCGTTTCAGACCCGCTCTTTGACCGAAAAAACACGCGCGACAACACCCCGGCGGTGCTCCATACGCGCATCGTGCCGGGGGACAGGCTCCGCCTGCTCGTCACGCCCAAGGGCTTTGGCAGCGAAAACATGAGCCGCATGAAGATGCTCGTGCCCGCCGACGGGGTGGAGGGCGTGAAAAAGTTCGTCGTGGAAACGGTGCGCGAAGCCGGGCCGAACCCCTGCCCGCCGGTCATCGTGGGCGTGGGCATCGGCGGCACGATGGAAAAGGCGGCCCTGATCGCCAAACAGATGACCGCCCGCCCCGTGGGCAGCCGAAACGCCGACCCGCGCTACGCGGCGCTGGAGGAGGAATTGCTTACGCTGGTCAACCGCACGGGCGTGGGCCCGGCCGGCACCGGCGGGCATCTCACGGCGCTTTGCGTCAACATTGACCATTACGCCACGCACATCGCCGGGCTGCCGGTGGCCGTCAACGTGTGCTGCCACGCCGCCCGCCACGCCGAGGGGGTGCTCTAGATGATGAAAAGGCTTTCGCTGCCGCTTACCAAAGAGGACGCGCTGTCGCTTTGCGCGGGGGACACAGTGCTGCTCACCGGGCCGATGTACACCGGCCGCGACGCCGCGCACAAGCGGCTTATCGCGCTGATCGACGCGGGCGAGGAATTGCCCATTCCCCTTTTCGGCGAAACGATCTACTACGTCGGCCCGGCGCCCGCAAAGCCGGGCGCGGCCGTGGGCCCGGCCGGCCCCACGACCAGCTACCGCATGGACGCGTACACGCCGAAGCTGCTCAAGCTGGGCCTTCGCGCCATGATCGGCAAGGGGCGGCGCTCGCAGGCCGTGATCGACGCCATGAAGGAGGCGGGCGCGGTCTACTTCGGCGCCACGGGCGGCGCGGCGGCGCTGATCGCCAAATCCATCACGCGCGCCGAGGTGGTCTGCTACGAGGACCTAGGCCCCGAGGCCATCCACCGCTTTGAGGTGGTCGACTTCCCGGCCGTGGTGCTCATCGACAGCCGCGGCAACGACCTGTACGAGACGGGCCCGGCGGCCTACCGGCTTACCTGACCGGGGGTGTTCCCCTTTGCATTTGAGGATAGAGTAGGTGGAGGAACAAATGGACGGCAAGAAAAAGACACTGGTGATCGGCGTCATCGGGGCGGACGTGCACGCGGTCGGCATCCAGATTCTGGAGTTCGCGTTCACGCAGGCGGGGTTTCACGTCATCAACCTGGGCGTCATGGTGTCGCAGGAGGAGTACATCGAGGCGGCGATCGAGTCCGCGGCGGACGCGATCGTCGTCTCGTCGCTGTACGGCCACGGGGAGCTTGACTGCCGCGGCCTTCGCGAGAAGTGCGACGAGGCCGGGCTGAAGGGCATCCTCCTGTACGTGGGCGGCAACATCGTCGTGGGCAAACAGCCGTTTGAAGAGGTGGAAAAGCGCTTCCACGACATGGGCTTCAACCGCGTGTTCGGCCCCGGCACCCCGCCGGAGACGACCATCGCGGCCCTGAAGGAAGACCTTTGCGGGGAAACGCCATGCGAAACGTCCTGCTGATCGACTTTGGGTCCACCTACACCAAGGTGACCGCCGTGGACGCGGACGTGCCGAGGATCCTCGGCACGGCGGGCGCGTACACCACGGTGGAAACCGACGTGGGCGAGGGGCTTGACCGCGCGCTCAAAGCGCTGTACGCGCTCACCGGCCCGCTTTCCTTTGACGCCCGCTACGCCTGCTCCAGCGCGGCGGGCGGCCTGCGCATGATCGCGTGCGGGCTGGTGCCGTCGCTGACCGTCGAGGCGGCCAGGCGCGCGGCGCTGGGCGCGGGCGCGAAGATCATCCGTGTCTTCAGCTACGAGCTGACCGACGAGGACGCCGAGGCCATCGGCCTGCTTTCGCCCGACATTCTGCTCCTGACCGGCGGAACGGACGGCGGCAACCGGCAAAACATCGAGCAAAACGCCGAAATGCTCGCCAAAGTGCCGGGCGATTTCCCGATCGTGCTGGCGGGCAACCGCGCCGCGGCCCGCACATGCGCCGCGCTGCTTTCAGACAGCGGCCATGAGACGATCGTGACGGAAAACGTCATGCCCGTGTTCAACAGGCTCAACGTCGGCCCGGTGCAGGAGGTCATCCGCGCGCTTTTTTTGCGCCGCATCATCCAGGCCAAGGGGCTTTCACGCCAGCAAAACCTGGTGGACGGTATCCTGATGCCCACGCCCGCGGCCGTTCTCAAGGCGCTGACGCTTTTATCCGCGGGCATAGGGGGTATACAAGGCATAGGCGACCTGATGGCCGTGGATCTGGGCGGCGCGACGACGGACGTGTACTCCATCGCCGACGGCCTGCCAAACGACGCCGCGACCATCCTGCGCGGCCTGCCCGAGCCGCACGAAAAGCGCACCGTGGAGGGCGATATCGGCATGCGCTACAGCGCCCAGGGCGTGGTGGAGGCCGCGGGCATGGAAAAGCTATGCCGCCTTTCCGCCCTTTCGGAGGCGGAAATCAGCGCGCTGCTTTCCGCCATCCGCGCCGATCCCGGCATCCTGCCAGCGCCGGGCGACGCGCTGTCGCGGCTGGATTTCGCGCTGGCGGCGGCCGCCATCGAGCTGGGGCTTGTGCGCCACGCCGGCAGGGCGGAGCCTGTCTACACCCCGGCGGGCCTTCTGTTCCAGCAGACCGGCAAGGACCTAAGGCGCGTGTCCACCCTGCTCTTGACCGGCGGCGCGCTGGTGCACGGCGGGCGGGCGAAGGGGATCGCGGCCCTGGCGATGCAAAGCCCGGACGACCCTTCGTCCCTAAAGCCGAAAGATGCCCGCGTGGTGCTTGACAGGCGCTACATCCTCGCGGCCATGGGCCTTTTGTCCGGCGAGTACCCAAAGGCCGCGCTTACACTGATGCGGCAAGAATTTGTTGATGAATAAAAGGAGTATGGGCATGGAACTGACAAACAAGCGCATAGACGAGGCGGCGTTTTTTAGGCAGCGAACGGAGGTGCTCTCCCAGTGGCCCACCGGCGCGGAGGTGCACCTTGACGAGGCGATCGCCTATCAAAAGGCCATCCCGGCGGAAAAGCGCTTTTCGCACAAGCTGCGAAACGCGCAAAAGGCCGGCCTTACGCTGATTCAGCCGCGCGCGGGCGTGCCGCTGGTGGACAAGCACATCGAACTTTTGCAGCACCTGGAGACCGCGGGCGAGGCGGACCTTTTGCCCACCACGATCGACAGCTACACGCGCCTGAACCGCTACCAGGAGGCGGACCGCGGCCTCACGGAGAGCGCCGCGCAGGGCAAGGCCATGCTCAACGGCTTTCCGGCCGTCAACCACGGCGTCGCGGGCTGCCGACAGGTCACCGAGGCGGTCAAGTCCCCGGTGCAGGTGCGCCACGGCACGCCGGACGCGCGCCTTTTGGCCGAAATCACGCTGGCCGGCGGCTTCACCAGCTATGAGGGCGGCGGCATCTCCTACAATATCCCCTACTGCAAAAGCCAGCCCATGGAAAAGACCATCGCGGACTGGCAGTACGTCGACCGGCTCACAGGGTATTACGAGGAAAACGGCGTGTCCGTCAACCGCGAGCCGTTCGGCCCCCTGACCGGCACGCTGGTGCCGCCGTGCATCTCGCACGCCGTGGCCGTGATCGAGGCGCTGCTGGCCGCCGAGCAGGGCGTGAAAAACATCACCGTGGGCTACGGCCAGTGCGGGAACCTCACGCAGGACGTCGCGGCCATCCGCTCGCTGGAAATCCTGACCAACGAATACCTTTCGCGCTTTGGGTACGCGTGCGAGGTGACCACGGTGCTGCACCAGTGGATGGGAGGCTTTCCGCAGGACGAGGCCAAGGCGTTCGCCGTCATTTCCTGGGGCAGCGCCGCGGCCGCGCTTTCCAAGGCCACGAAGGTGATCGTCAAAACGCCGCACGAGGCCATCGGGGTGCCCACCGCGGACGCCAACGCCCAGGGCCTTCGCTGCACCAAGCAGGTCATCTCCATGCTTTCTGACCAGCGCTTTGAGGGCGGCCAGGCCCTGGAGGACGAGATCCGCATCATCTGCGAGGAAACGCGCTGCATCCTGGAAAAGACCCTCGAGCTTGGCGGCGGCGACCTTGCGCAGGGCACGGTGCGCGCCTTCCAGGCGGGCGTCCTCGACATCCCCTTCGCGCCCAGCCGCATCAACGCCGGCAAGATTCTCCCCGCGCGCGACAACACCGGCGCCATCCGCCTGCTGGAGACGGCCGGCCTGCCGTTCACCCAGGCGCTCAAGGACTTCCACCGCGAAAAAATCGCCGAGCGGGCCAAGGCCGAAAAGCGGGACGTCAGCTTCCAGATGGTCATCGACGACATCTACGCCATCAGCAAGGGGCGGCTGGTAGGAAGGCCGCGATGACGCGCTGTCCGCGCTTCGCATGGGGATCGGAGCCTCGCGCCGCCTGTGGCGGAAAAAGCGAGGCGGAGATCGGCTTGGCCACAGAGCGATGCGCAGCAGCGCGACAATGGCCAAGCCCGACTGCGGTCCCCCCTACGGAACCCCCCTGGGGTTGGGTTACGGGGTGCGCGGGTTACGGGGTACGGGGTGTGCGTGTGAATGCGTGGTTTCGCTGGGAGAAATACTGTTAAAACGGATATGTTATAAGGAAGTGTCGGTATGAAGATTGCCAAGGTTGTTTGCGCGCCGGGGCGCACGGGGTTTTTCTTTGACGACCAGAAGGCCATCAAGGCCGGGGCGGCGGCCGACGGGGCGACGTACCGGGGCGAGCCGATGACGGCGGGGTTTTCGGCCGTGCGGCAGGCGGGCGAGGCCATTTCCGTGCTGCTGGTGCTGGAGAATGGGGAAACGGGCTGGGGGGATTGCGCGGCCGTGCAGTATTCCGGCGCGGGCGGGCGGGATCCGCTGTTTCTGGCCGAGGAGTTCATCCCGGTGATCGAGGAGGTTGTGGCGCCGGCGCTGGTGGGCGAGGAGGCGGACGGGTTTCGCCGTTTGTGCGTGAAGCTGGAAGGGTTGCGCGTGCGGGGAAAGCCGCTGCACACGGCCATCCGCTACGGCGTGTCGCAGGCCATTTTGGACGCCGTGGCCAAGGCCAAGCGGCTTAATATGTGCGATGTCGTGGCCGGGGAGTACGGCCTTTGCGTGAGTGAAACGATGCTGCCGATCTTCACCCAGTCGGGCGACAGCCGGTATGATAATGCGGACAAGATGATCATGAAGCACGCGCAGGTGCTGCCGCACGCGCTGATCAACCACATGCAGACAAAGCTCGGCCCGGACGGGAAGCTTTTGAAGGAGTATGTGATATGGCTGCGCGAGCGCATCCTTTCGCTTCGGCTGGAGGGGGACTACGCCCCGGTGCTGCACATCGACTGCTACGGCACCATCGGCCAGGCGTTTGGAAATGACAACTACGTTGCCATGGCCGAGTACCTGAAAACGCTGGAGGAGGCCGCAAGGCCGTTCCGCCTGCGCATCGAAGGGCCGATGGATTCCGGCAGCCGAGAACAGCAGATGATTGACCTGCGCGAGCTGACCCGGCTGCTGGACGCGCGGGGCATTGACGTGGAGATCGTCGCCGACGAGTGGTGCAACACGTTTGAGGACGTGAAGTACTTTGCCGACAACCGCGCCGGCCATATGATCCAGGTGAAAACGCCGGATCTGGGGTCCATCCACAACACGGTCGAGGCGGTGCTGTACTGCAAGGAAAAGGGCATCGGCGCCTACCAGGGCGGCACGTGCAATGAGACGGACCGCTCCGCGCAGGTGTGCGTGCAGGCCGCCATGGCCACGAGGCCGGTGCAGATCCTCGCCAAGCCCGGCATGGGCGTGGACGAGGGGTACATGATCGTCTACAATGAGATGCAGCGGGTGCTGGCGCTTCGAAAGGCCGGCGTCGGCGTGGCGAAGTAAGGGGCGAGGGGGCTTGCCGTGTTTTAAGCAGGCCCTTTGGCAAGAAAGGAGCAACCTTTGATGCGCGAAGAATTCCGCATTCTTTCCACCACCGCGATCCTTGGGTACGGGTTTCCCATGGCCTCCTTTGAGGCGGGCATGGCAAGGAAGCCCCACCTCATCGCCGTGGACGCGGGCTCGACCGATCCGGGGCCGTATTATTTGGGCGCGGGCGTCAGCTTTACCGACCGCGGCGCGGTCAAGCGCGATCTGGAGATCATGCTGTCCGCCGCGGTGGAGCACCATATTCCCGTGGTCATCGGCACGGCGGGCGGCAGCGGCGGCGACAAGCACCTTGCCTGGTGCCTTGCAATCGTGGAGGAAATTGCCCGGGAAAAGAACCTGCACTTTCCCATGGCCGTCATCCATGCTGAAATCGAAAAGGAGGCCGTGCGCGCCGCGCTGAAGGCGGGCCGGGTTTCGCCCTTGGAGCCCGCGCCACAGCTCACCGAGGAGGCGCTGGAGGAGACGGCGTGTATCGTCGGCCAGATGGGCATCGAGCCGATCATCAAGGCCCTGGACGGCGGCGCGCAGGTGGTGCTGGCCGGCCGGGCGTACGACCCGGCGTGCTTCGCGGCCGCGGCCGTGCGCGCGGGGTATGACCAGGGCCTGGCCACGCACCTGGGGAAGATACTCGAGTGCGCGTCCATCGCCGCCACGCCCGGCAGCGGGTCGGACTGCATGTTTGGGTATCTGGGCGAAGGGTATTTCCGCCTGGAGCCTTTGAATCCCATCCGCAAGTGCACTACGCTGTCCGTCGCGGCGCATACGCTGTATGAAAAGACGAACCCTTACGTGCTGCCCGGCCCGGGCGGCTCGCTGGACCTGAGGGAGACGAGGTTTGAGCAGGAGACGGACGCCATCGCCCGCGTGTCGGGCAGCAAGTTCACGCCTTCGCCGAGGTATACGGTCAAGCTGGAAGGCGCGCGGCGTATCGGCTTTCGCACGGTGTCCATCGCGGGCACGCGCGACCCTGTCATGATGCAGAAGATTGAGGAAATCATCCAGGGCGTGCGCGAGCGGGTGGCCGACAACTTCAGGGGCGCGGGGTTTGACTATACGCTGAACTTCACCCTGTACGGCCGGGACGGCGTCATGGGCAAGCTGGAGCCCACGCCGGTGATCGACGGGCATGAGCTGGGCATTGTCATCGAGGCGGTGGCGGACACGCAGGCGCACGCGGACACCATCTGCGCGTTCGCGCGGTCCACCATGCTGCACTATGGCTATGAGGGCCGCCGCGCCACGGCGGGCAATCTGGCGTTCCCGTATTCGCCCAGCGATTTTCACGCGGGCGAGGTGTTTGTGTTCAGCATCTACCATCTTCTGGAGGTGGATGACCCGTGCGCGCTGTTCCCCATCGAGTACCGGCGGCTGTAAGGAGGCTTTTGTATGAGCGTACCCCTGACCGATATCGCGGGCATCATCCGCAGCAAGAACTCCGGCCCTTATGAGCTGACGCTCGACATCATGTTCAAGACGCGCGAGTGGTATGAGCGCGTGCGCGACGCCGGGGCCGTCAACGAGGCGGTGGTCTGCGACCTGTACCGCATCACGCCGGACAAGATCATCAACATCGTTCACTTTGAGCCGGCCAATGCCATCAAGATCACCATCGCCCGGCCGATCTGCTCGGGCGACCTGGGCGAGACGGACGTCTACGGCGCCCAGCAGCACGCGCCGCTTCTCGGCCTTACGCTGGACGTATAGAAACGCCGCGCCTGCCGCGCAAAGCCCGCCCCCCAAAGAAGGGGTCCGGGGACACGTCCCCGGCGGATTCCAAAGGCAGCGCCTTTGGCCGCCGGAGGCCCTTTCCCGCGCGGAAAAAGCCGTAAAGGAGCAGCCATCCCGGTCCCCCGCGCCGCATCCTTTTCCCGGACCGCAACACCGGTGCGGCGCGGGTTCCTCCCCGATGCTCGCGCGCACGCGAGCGA
>CAZUIA010000052.1:0-14678 GCA_964620835.1 uncultured Oscillospiraceae bacterium | reverse complement strand
CGGGCAGCGGAACCTGCTCGAAGTTGTCAAAGAGCACCTTTTCCAGCGTGAAGTTCGGCACCGTGTTCGCCGTGCCGTCAATAAAGCGCACGGAAAGCTTCGTGTCGGTCATCATCGCGGCGGCTTCGGCGATTTTGTCCACGCGCGCCTGCAGCGAAAGCGCGTCCTTCACCTTGATGTCGCGCACCATGTACAGCACCTGCGCGTACGGCTGCACGACGTTGGGGGAATTCCCGCCCGCGTCCGTGATCGCGTAGTGAATGCGCGCGGTGGTGGGCATGTGCTCGCGCAGGAACTGCACGCCAATGTTCATCAGCTCCACCGCGTCCAGGCCCGATCTCCCCATGTGCGGGTCGCCCGCCGCGTGCGAGGCGATGCCGGTGAACTTGTATTCCTTCTGGATGCAGGAGTTGCACGTGCCGGTCGTCACCTCGTTGGTGTCGCTGGGGTGCCAGGTGAGCGCCGCGTCCAGGTGCTTCCACAGGCCGTCCCGGGCCATGAACGCCTTGCCCGCGCCGCCCTCCTCGCCCGGGCAGCCGTAGAAGATGACCGTGCCTTCCTTGCCCGTCTCCTCCAGGTATTTCTTGATCGCCACCGCGGCCGCGAGCGAGCCCGCGCCCAGCATGTTGTGGCCGCAGCCATGGCCCGCGCCGCCGACCACAAGCTCCTCGCGCTGCGCCTTGCCCTTCACCTGGGAAAGGCCGGACAGCGCGTCGTATTCGGCCAGGATGCCGATCACGGGCCTTCCGTGCCCGTACGCACCCGAAAACGCCGTCTCAATGCCGGCGAGGTTTTCCGTCACCTCAAAGCCAAGGTCTTTGAGTACCTTACAATACAGCGCCGCGGACTTGTATTCCAACAAAGAAAGCTCCGCGTATTCCCACACCTTGTCGCTGACGTCGCAAAACAGCGCCGCGTTTTCCTCAATGGCCGAAAGGGCCTTTTTTTTCATTTCATCCATATCAATACAACACCTTGCTTAAAAATTCTTTAGTCCTTGGGTTTTGCGGGTTTCCAAAGAGCTGCTGCGGGGCGCCCTGCTCGGCGATGATTCCGTCGTCCATGAACAGCACGCGGTCGGATACCTCGCGCGCAAAACCCATCTCGTGGGTGACGATCACGCTCGTCATGCCGCCCCTCACAAGCTGCTTGATCACGTCCAGCACCTCGCCCACCATTTCCGGGTCCAGGGCGCTGGTCGGCTCGTCAAAGAGCATGACGTCCGGATCCATCGCCAGCGCGCGCACGATCGCCAGGCGCTGCTTTTGCCCGCCGGACAGGCGGCTGGGGTGCTCGTTGCGCTTCTCCAGCAGGTCCACGCGGGAAAGCAATTCCTCGGCGTACTTGACGGCCTCGGCCTTGCCGCGTTTTTTCAGCAGCACCGGGGCCATCGTGATGTTTTCCAGCACCGTCAGGTGCGGGAAAATGTTGAAGAGCTGAAACACCATGCCCATGCGCTGGCGGTGGACGTTGACGTCCACGCCCTTGGCCGTGATCTCCACGCCCTCGAAGATCACCTTGCCGCCGTCCGGCTTTTCCAGCAGGTTCAGGCACCGAAGGAAGGTGGACTTGCCGGAGCCCGACGGCCCGATGATGGAAATGACCTCTCCCTTTGCGACCTGCTCGGTGATGCCCTTGAGCACCTTGAGCTGCCCAAAGTTCTTTCGCAGGTTCTCCACCCGGATGAGGGCGTCCGTTTTGCCGTTAGCCACTGACCTGCATCCTCCTTTCGTACACCGCGACCAGCTTGCTCAGCGAGAACGTCAGGATGAAGTAGATCATCGCCGCGATCAAAAGCGGCTCGATCACCAGGAATGTGAAACCCTTGATCGTGTTCACCTGCGTCATGATGTCGCCGATGAAGAAGGTGGACGCGAGTGAGGTCTCCTTGATGACCATGACAAACTCGTTGCAAAGCGCCGGGAGGATGTTCTTGACGGCCTGCGGCAGGATGATGCGCAGCATCGTCATCCGCCCGTTCAGGCCGAGGCTGCGCGCCGCCTCGGTCTGGCCCTTGTCCACCGCCTGAATGCCCGCGCGCACGATTTCGGACACATAGGCCGCGGAGTTCAGGACCAGCGCCACGCAGATGCAAAAGAACTTATCCTTCACAAACGGAACCGCGCTCGTCAGCGCCGCGGGCATCCAGCCGGGCAGCAAAAAATAAAAGAAATAGAGCTGCAGCAGAAGCGGCGTGCCCCGAATGATCTCGATATACGCCGTGGCAATCCACTTGGCCGGCTTGAACCGGGCCATCCGCATCATCGCCAGCAGCGACCCGAAGATCGCGCCGAACAAAACGGTGATGGCGGACAGAAGCAGCGTATACCCTACGCCCTCTACAAACAGGTACCCGTACTTGGAGAGCACCTTGACCACGTTGCCTACCAAAAGCCCTTCCCCTCCTTATACTAATGGAAAGTATGAATGCGTCCAAAGCGGCGAGAGATTTTTTCGCTCCGCTAGGAGCCGGAGTGAAGCGTAGCAGCCGGGGGTAGACCTTCTACCTACGCTGAACCGAAGGCGACAACGCGGGGCGGAAAAAGATCCGCCGCGACGGCGCATTCATACTTGGAATTAGTATTCCCCTTTTGCGCAAGGCGCCGGCGCGGTCCCCTCCCCGCGCCGGTCCCTTGTGCGTGCGGCTTTACTCGATGCCCAGGGAGTCCGCAAGCGCCTTGGCTTCCTGGAACCAGATCGGGAAGAGGCCTTCCTCCTTCGCCTTGGCGAGGATCTCGTTGATGGCCGCGGCCAAGTCGTCCTGGCCCTTTTGCATCGCCACGACCGTGCCGACGCTCGCGTAGTCGTAGCGGAACTCGCTGACGGCCAGCTCGTCGTAGTTGTTGACGAAGGACAGGCCGTTGTCAACCGATACGCCCACCGCGTCCACCTTGCCGGTGATCAGCATCATGACCGCGTCGTTCAGGTTCGTGATGATCTCCGGCACCGCCTCGGGCAGCTGCTCGGTCAGGAGCTTATACTGGAGCGAGCCGTTCTGCACGGCGATCTTCTTGCCGGCAAAGTCCTTGGATTCCTTGTAGTTATCCGCCTGGTCCTTCAAAACCAGGATGCCCTGGCCCGCGTCCGCCTCATAGACGAACGGATCGGAAAGCAGCATCGCTTCCTTGCGCTCCTCGGTCGGGGCAAAGCCGGAGATGGCGATGTCCACCGCGCCGGTGGCCGCCGCGCCCAGGGCCGCGGAAAAGTCCATGGCTTCGATCGTAAGCGTGACGCCGAGCTGCTCGGCGATGTACTTGGCCAGGCTGATGTCCGCGCCGACGATCGCCTCCTGGCCCGTCTTATTGGGGTCGATAAACTCGCTGGGCGCAAAATCCGGGCTGGTCGCCATGGTGATCTTGCCCTCGGCCTTGATCTTTTCCAGCTTCGTCTGCGCCAGCGCGCCGCCGGCCAGGGAAAGCACCAACACCAGCGAAAGTGCGATAGCAAACAGTTTTTTCATTTTCATTTCCCCCTCCATATTTTGATATGAATGATTATACGCAAAAAAAGGGGTTTGTCAACCCCTTTTATGAATATTTTTTCGCGATTCAGGCGATTCTATTCAGTTTTATGCATAAACATTCGCTCACCTGAGTTTCGGCCACTTGAACCGCTTGCCGCGGGTGCGCACGCTGTCGGTCATCGCGTCGCCGATGGCGCTTGCCGCGCGCAGCTCTGGCTTTCGAAGCGTGATGTTGAGTACCAGGCCGATGCCGGCCATGTTGGCGATCAGGTTGGATCCCCCGTAGCTCAAAAACGGCAGCGGAATGCCCATCACGGGCATGACCCCCACGGTCATGCCGATGTTATAGACAATATGGAAGAACATCATCACGCAGATGCCGATGATCACGAGCCGGGCGAACTTGTCGTAGGTGTTCATCGAAAGCTGCAGCATGCGCAGCACCAGGAGCAAAAACAGCACGATCACGGCGATGCACCCGACAAAGCCCATCGTCTCGCCGATGGAGGAAAAGATGAAGTCCGTATGGTTTTGCGGCACGTATTTGAGCGCTGTGTACGTGCCGTTCTGAAACAGGCCCACGCCTTTCAGGCCGCCGTTGCCGATGGCGATCTGCGAGTTGGTGGCCTGGTACACCGCGTCCGGCGACGCCTGCGACGGGTCGATGAAGGAGATGAGCCGCTCGTAGCGGTAGGAGCCCGTCTCCCGCATGTACAGCACGATGGGCACCAGCGCCGCCACGCCGCCGCCCAGCAGCCAGAGGATCACGGTGAGGTGCATGCCGCTGACAAACATCATGCCAAGGTAGAACACGAGAAACACCATGACCGTGCCGAGCTCTCCCTGCGCGAAGATCAGCCCCACGGGAATGACCATGATGGCCGCCATGATCGCAAACTCGCGAAGCGTGGAGACGGGGTTTTCCTTTCTTGAAAAAAACTTCGCCAGGTGCAAAATGACGGCGATCTTGGCAAACTCGGACGGCTGCAGCATGTAGCCGGAGAAAAGCTCGAACCAGCCCGTCACGCCCGAGGTGGTGCTGCCCATCACCAGCACCATGCCCAGCAGCACGAGCGACAGGACGTACAGGATGCCGGAAAATTTCTGAAAAAAACGGTAGCTGATGGCCACCATGCCCGCGATGGCCAGCGGGCTGATGAGGAGGAACAGGCCCTGGCGCGAGCCGTAATACGAGTTCGTGATGCGCGAGAGGATCGTATCCACCCGAAGCGGCGTGTCGGAGTACGTATACGTCGCCACGGTGATCGCCAGCACGCCGTAGGCGGCCAGCGCAAAGGTGATCAGGACCAGCGGCCAGTCAAAGTGCTGCCGCGCCCTTCGGTTGATCGACGGAGAGGTGTTCAACGATTTCCTCCTTTCGAGGGAATGCGTCAGCGCGCATCGCCCGCCGCGCCCCGGCCCTCGGTTCTTGCTTGCCTCCGGGTCAGGCGGGCCCACAGGCCGGGCCCTTTTTCAGCGGCCGCTTCCCGCCAGGGGCGAAGGGGCACTTCGCCGTCCAAAAGGCGGTCCAGCAGGTTTTCGATCGCGCCGGCGGCCGGCGAAAAGCCCGATACGGGCTGCTTTGAAAGCGCCATCCGAAGCGCCGCGTTATCCTCCGGCACAACGCCCAGCAGCTTTACATCCAGCACCTGCGCGCACGTTTCGGGGGTGTATTGAAGCGACGCGTCCACCAGATCCGCGCGGATGCGGTTGACCACTAGCGAAGGCGGGGGCAGGCTGAGCCGCCGCAAAAGGTCCGCCGTGTGCTCCGCGTCCCGAAGCGAAAGGTCGTCCGGCGTCGTCACCAGCAGCGCCTCGCCCGCCGCGACCGCCGCCGCGGTAAACCCGCGGCCCATGCCGGTCGCCGCGTCCAGCAGCACGAGATCGTTCTCCGCGCACAGGGCCTTGACGACGGCCTCAAACGCTTCCGTGTCCAGCGCCTCGCTGTCGCACACCTGCCGCGCGGCCAGCAGCCTAACCCCGGTCCGCCTGTCCGTCACCAGGGCCGTCGAAAGGTCGCACACCTTTTCCAGCACATCCCCCAGGTCAAAGGCGACGCGGTCCTGCAAATTCAGGAACATATCCAGCCCGCGCATGCCGGTGTTTACGTCCACAAGCGCCACGCGGCGGCCGCGCAGGGCAAGCGCCGCGCCGAGCGCCGCCGTCAGCATCGATTTTCCGACGCCCCCCTTGCCGGAGACGACGGCCACCGCGCGGCCGCTCATTGCGCCAGCCCGTTGGGCGCGGGGAGGACCAGCTCGCTCGTATCCACCTTGGATTCCAGGTAATACTGCACGATGTTTCGCGCCGCCAGGGAGCTTCTGGCGCCGGACATGCCGTTGGGCACGTACACGACCACCACGATCTCCGGCTTTTCATAGGGCGCAAAGCACACGAACCAGGAGTTGGATTCGACGTCCAGGTCGCTCTTTTCCGCCGTGCCCGTCTTGCCGCCGATCTCGTCTTTGTATTTCCAGTTGGCAAAATAGCTTGTCGCCGTGCCCTGCTCGTCGTCGACCACGCCCTTCATCCCGGCCTTGATGTGCTCGACATAGGGCCCGATCTCGTCGGACAGGTCGTTGACGAGTACCGGCTGGTCAAAGGAGGCGATGGTCTCTCCCGAGGCGGAGATGATGCTGTCGATGAGCTGCACGTCGTACACATAGCCGCCGTTGACGATGGCGGTGACATAGCGGGCCATGGCGATGGGCGTGGTCATGGTGATCGACTGGCCGATCGCGGTCTGGATGGTGTTGCTGCCGCCCCACTTGACCTCGTTGAGCGCCAGCACGATGTCGCCGACGACCGCCTGCAGCCAGACCATGTCCATCGACATGCCGAGCTCCTCCATCAGGATCGGGCGGATGGCGCGCACCCATTCGTACTGCTTTTCGCCCTGGTCGGTGTACACGGCCATGTCCATCAGCCGCTTGATGCACTTGTCCAGGCGCTCGTCGCTGTAGTCAACGTTGTACTTTGCGCCGATGCCTTTCAGGTGCTCCTTGAGCCTGGCCTTGACCTGCACGGGGATCCACGTGTCCTGGTCGTAGCCGTTGATGGGCTTGTTCGGGTCGTACAGCGTCGCCTGGCTTCCCACCACGCTGCGCTTTTCGCCCGGCAGGTCGATGTTCGTCTTGGTCGTCAGGCCGAGCTTGGTCGCGAACTCGTACAGCTTCTGGCCGTCGCCGCTTTCGTCCGTGGACCCAAGGCGGCTTGCGATGGTGTAGAAGAAATAGTTGCACGAGTGGGACAGGCCCTCCACCACGGTCTGGTTCGCGTGCTTGTGGATCTGGTTGAGCGGGATCCAGCACTTGGGCGCCATCTCGGTGATATCATATTTGTGGAACTTACCAAGGTCGGAAATTTCTTCCGTGAGCGTCAGCTTGCCGTTCGCGAGCGCCGCGAGCGCCGTGCACATCTTGAAGACCGAGCCGGGCGTGTCCGACGCCTGGATCGCGTTGTTGAACAGCGGGTTTCGCTCGTCCAGCAGCATGCGCGCGCGCTGCTCCTCGTTCATGCCCTGGATGAACAGGTTCGGGTCAAAGTTTGGAAAGCTGGCCATGCCGAGCACGCGCGCGTTCATGTCCAGCACCACGATCGCGCCCTTTTCCGCCAGCTTGATCTTCTTTTCCTTGGCCTGGTATTCCAGCAGCGCGTCCTTGTTCGCCTGCTGCCAGGCGCCCGTCTGCATCGTCTCCTCCTCATAGTCCCGGATGGAGTGGACGATCTTTGAAAGCTCCGTTTCCACCACCTGCTGCATGGCCGAGTCGATCGTCAGCTTGACCGTGTTGCCATCCTGCGGCTCCACCTTTTCCAGCTGGCGGATCTTTCGGCCCGAGCGGTCCACCTCCACGACGGAGTATCCGCGCCGAAGCTTTGAGTTGGCCGTCAGCCACTGCTCCATGGACTTTTCCACGCCGTCCAGGCCGATCGTGTCGGTGCGCAGGTAGCCCTTGGATAGGTACTCGTCGATCTGCTCCTGCTTTTGCATCAGGCCGGTATACCCGAGGATGTGGCAGGCAAGCGTGCCCTTGGGGTAGATGCGCTGGTTTTCCACGCTGATGGAGATACCGGGCAGGGACATCAGCCGCGTTTCGATGCGGATGACCGTGGCCCAGCTCACGTCCCTGACCAGGGTGATCGGAACGGAGTTGAACGCGTTCATCTGCATCTCCTGCCAGACCGAAAGCACCTTGATCTTGTCCTCCTCGGTCAGCTTTTCGGCCTGCGGAAACTCCGCGTCGATCTCGTGGATCAGGTAGTTTTCGCACAGCTTGTCATAGAGGCCCTCCACCGGCAGGCCTTTGACGTAGAAGTTGCCGCGGAACAGGTTTTCGCGGGCCTGCGCCACGCCGGGGCTTTGCGTGCCGGTGTCAAACGCCCAGCTTCCGCTTTCGTCCCGCTTGAGCCAGAAGGGGAACGAGACGGTTTTCCCCTCGGCCTCCACCAGCTTGATGACCTCCCAGATCGCCTTTGAATATTCGCCGTTTTGCGCCCGGTTGCTGGACGGGTCGCGGTAAAAGTTGATGTTGTAGATCTTCTTGTCCACCGCCAGCAGCACGCCGTTTCGGTCCAGAATCTGCCCGCGCGAGCCGCTTTCGTAGATGGTCTTGGTCATGCTGGATTCGGCGATGGCGCCGTAATCGTCCGCGCCGCGCACCTGCAGGTTGGCCAGGCGCACGGCCATGACCGCCATGCCCGCGACCATCAGCACACCCAGCAGCCAAAAGCGCCATTTTTCCTGTTTGCTCATACGTCCGACCCTCCCTTTTCAGCGGCCAGGGCCTCCGGCGCCGCGGTCTTTTTCGCCGCCGGTTCAGGCTTGACCCTTGCGCGCCGTTTGGCGGCCCATTTCGCCACGAACGTCTCCTCGGGCTTTCTCAGCAGGAAACGAACCAGCGCGGGTATCAAAAGCAGCGACCAAAGCGCCGCCCAGCAGCCCGCGAACACCACGCGAAACGCGTGAACAAACGAAACGTCCACGCCCGTCAGGTAGAAATATACGACATTGACCGATTCTTTGCCCATGACGAACAGCCCGACCAGGACCATGGGGCCAAACTGCCTGACGATTCTTTCCTTCAGGCGGTTGCCGGGCCGCACGTACCGCTTGAGGCGCGCGGCGGCCCAGGCGCCGACCGCGCCCGAGGCGACGCACGCGACGGCCGCGAGGCCGCCCAGGTCCCCGGTCAGCGATTCCATCAGCAGCGCGGCGAAAAGCCCGGCGGTCACCCCCGCATAGGGGCCCAGGGCATAGCCGGCCGTGAAAAGCGCCACCGTGACCAGATCCAGCAGCACGCCGCCTGCCTTGAAATAGGGCAGCACCGTGGACTGCACCAAAAAGGCGGCCAGCAGCGAAAACGTGACGCGAAGGGCCTTTCGCATTTAGTCACCCGCCTCGCCCGCCAGGTTCTCAAGCGCCTCAAGCGCCTCAAGCTCCTCCTGCAGCAGGCGGTCAAGCTCCGGGTCCGGCGTGGGCGTCGCGCCGGGCGCGAGGGTGGACGCCGGGCCGGAAGGCGTGGGAGCTATCTGTCCGTCAACCGGCGCGCGGGTCACGCGCGGCGGCGCGGTGACCGCGCCGAGGTTCGGGTCTTCCACCTGTTCGCCGATGACCGGCTCGGGCCTTCTGGTGTCCAGCGGCACCGGCTCATACTGGATCTGCCCGTCGTTGGCATCGGGCACCTCCTCGGGGCTCGGCTCGTACACCAGCACGATGACCTCCTCCAGGTGCTCAAAGTCCGCCTTGGGCTCGATCACGACGTAGTGCTTGTTTTCATCCATATACCGCGTGCTTTCGCGGATGACGCCGATCTCGATGCCCTTGGGGAACGGCTGGCCGATGCCGCTGGTGACCACCACGTCGTTGGGGCGGGGCACCAGGTCCACCGGCAGGTAGTACATGCGGCAGGTGGGATCGTCCTCAAGGCCCAGGGTGCCGCGGATGACGCCCTGGTCGCGCGTGCTCTGGATGATGCCCGCGACGCTGGAGCGGCTGTCGATGATGGAGATGACCTGGGCGCTGGTGTCCTGCACCTTGTACACCGAGCCGATCAGGCCGCCGCTTTTGTCGATCACGGCCATGCCCTGCTGGATGCCCCGGTTCTTGCCCGCGTCGATCATGAACATCTGAAACCAGTTGCCCGTTTCCTTGCCCGTGACGTTCGCTACGACGGGGTTTTGCGTGCGGTATTGGTCGACGATGCCCAAAAGCTCCTTGTACTCCGCGTTTTTCGCTTCCAGCTCCGCGTTGTACAGGGCCTGGTAGATCAGCTCGTCGTTTTGCGCCTTGAGCTTGTTGTATTCGATTTCAATGGTTTTGCGAAGCTTCCAGCTTTCCAGATAGCCGGACACGCCGTGGGCAGCCCACGCGAACGCGCCTTGGAAGGGCTTGACCGCCGCGGAGATGAGGCGGGCGGGAAGGCTCACCAGATGCTTGGGGATATAGGTTTGATCGGGCGCGAATTTTTCCACCAGCACCAGGCTCACCATGCCGCCAAGCAGCGTTGTGACCAGCGCCATCGCCAGTATTTTCGGCCACTTGCGCTTCGTCTTGCGCATTGTTACCTCCCTGTGCCGCGTGATGTGCCCCCGTTATTCCGTCAGCGGGTGGTTTTTGCCGATCCGGCTGAGCAGCTCGAGGTTGGACGCCAGATACCCCGCGCCCAACACCGTGCAGTCCAGCGGGTTGCGCGCCACCTGCACGGGGATGCCCGTTTCCGCCGCGATGAACTGGTCAAGCCCGGGCAATTGCGCGCAGCCGCCCGTCAGGTGGATGCCCGTGCGCATCACGTCCGCGCCCAGCTCCGGCGGCGTGCGCTCCAGCACCCAGATGATCGCCGAAAGGATTTCCCGAAGCGGCTCCTGCAGCGCCTCGTGCACCTGGTCGCTGTCCAGCTCCAGCGTCTGCGGAAGCCCGGTGACCAGGTCGCGCCCGCGCACCATCGCGCGCTGGGGGTCCAGGGTCGTCATCGCGCTGCCGAGGTCAATCTTGATGTCCTCGCCCGTGCGGTCCCCGATCAGCATGTTTTTCTCGCGCTTGACAAATGCGACGATGGCCTCGTCCATGGCGTTGCCCGCCAGACGAAGCGATTTGGAAACCACCAGGCTGCCCATGGACAGGACCGCCGCCTCGGTGGTGCCGCCGCCGATGTCCACGATCATGCTGCCCAGCGGCTCATATACCGGCAGCCCGCAGCCGAGCGCCGCGGCGATCGCGCCGTCCACCACGTGCGAAAGCTTTCCGCCCGCCCGCTGCACGGCTTCCTCCACGGCCCTTCGCTCCATCGCCGTGATTTCCGACGGCACGGTGATCACCATCTTGGGCTTGCCGAGGAAGTTGACGCCGATCGCCCTGCGCAGAAAATAGCGGAGCATGACCTCGGTCATGTCAAAGTCGGCGATCACGCCCTCGCGCACCGGGTGCACGGCCACATACCCGGCCGGCATGCGCCCGAGCATCAACCGCGCCTCCTCGCCCACGGCGCTGACCTCGCGGTCCTTATCGCCGCGCACGACAACCAGGCTGGGCTCGCGAAGCACGATTCCCCGGCCCGCTACGTAAAATAGAACGTTGTTCGTGCCCAAATCAATGCCGATCTCCGGCGAAAAAAAGCCCATCGTGTCGCTCCTTCAGAAGGTCAGCAGGGTATGGGTGAGAGAAAGCGGCAGGCCCATCACGTTGTGCGGGCAACCCTCGATGCGGTCGATGAACATCCCGGCCATGCCCTGGATGCCGTACGCGCCCGCCTTGTCCAGCGGCTCGCCCGTTTTGACGTAGCGGGCGATGTCCCCCTCGGTCAGGTCGATGAAATGCACGCGCGTGGCCGCGACGCCCGAGCGCGCGGCGCCGTCCGAAAGCACGCACACGCCGGTATACACCTCGTGCCAGCGGCCGGACAAAAGGCGCAGCATGCGGGCTGCGTCTGCTTCGTCAAGCGGCTTGCCGAGGATGCCCCCACAGTCCACGACCGTATCCGCAGACAGGATGACCGCGTCCGGGTGCCGGGGCGCGACGGCCTCGGCCTTTCGGCGGGAAACCGCCGATACCACCTCGCGCGCGGACCCTTCGCACGCCTCGTCCACGTCGGCCGCGTCCACGACAAACGAAAGGCCCATCCTTTCCAGCAGCTCGCGCCGCCTCGGCGAGGCGGACGCCAGCACAAGTCGCCTTTCCATCACAAAAAACGCCCTCCCGCGCAATAGCGCAAAATAGTATAGCATACCGCGGGGGGCTTTGCACGAGAAAAAACGGAAAACGGGGCCTTATGGGCAAATTCTTCCATATAAAGGAAGACGCGCTGCCTGCCGCGGCGGCTCATAGGTGCTTTTCCAAAAACGCGTCGACGGTTTCCCAATACCGCTCCGGGTCCGCCGAACTGGCCATGCCGTGGCCCGCGCCCTCGATGGCGAGCTGTTCCTTTTCGCCCCCGGCCGCCTGATACAGCGTTTCCAGCATCGAAAAGGGCACGAACGTATCGTCCGTTCCGTGGATGAACAGCATCGGGAGGCGGCACTTGGCCACCTGCCGGACCGCGTCGGCCTCGCCGAGCCAATAGCCCGCCCGCAGCTTCGTCACCAGCGACGCCGCGTGCATCACCGGGAACGGCGGCAGGCCGAACTGCGCCCGAAGCTGCACGGCAAACTCGTCAAAGACCGAGGTATACCCGCAGTCCTCGATCACCAGCTTGACATGAGGCGGTAGGTCCTCGCCCGCGGTCATCATCACCGTCGCCGCGCCCATCGAAATGCCGAACAGGATGATCTTAGCTTCCGGATCCTCCCGAACGATCCGGTCGATCCACCGGAGCATGTCCAGGCGGTCGTGCCAGCCCATGCCGATGTAGTGCCCCTCGCTTTCGCCGTGGCCGCGAAGGTCCGGCATCAGCACCGTGAAGCCCCGGTCGTGAAACCTTTTGCCAAACGAAGCCATGCTGCGCGCGCTGGCCGTGTACCCGTGCACGGCGATGGCGTAATGGTGGCCCTGCGCGGGGACGCGCAGCGCGTGAAGCTTCAGCCCATCGGCGCTTTGCAGGAATTCATCCTGCGCCAAGCCGTCAAGCCAGCCCTCCAGCGCTTTTCGTCTGTCCCGCGCCTCCTCGGTTTCCGGCCCCATCGCGCTGTCGGTGACCCCGGGCGCGCGCTCTCCCCGCCTGGGCTTTAGGGAGTACTCGTAAAAATAGTTGCCCGCAAACAAAAACGCGGCGGCGAGCACCGCCAGCAGCCCCGCCAGCATCATCGCGATCGCCCTTTTCTTTCGCATGTTTTCCTCCATGGCTTGCGCCACCGTATAGGCGGAGTATAGCATAGGTGGATTGGGAAACACAAATGGGGTTGTCACACGGGAATGAGGCGATTTTGGGGCAATCTGATTGCGGACGAAGGGATAGGTGGAACGTGCGGTTGTCCATGCGGGCGAGGCATGCCGGCCATAACCAAAGGGCCGCCGCACGCTCTTGGCACGGCAGCCCCATGGGAAAATAGGCGCATCCTGCGTCGGCCTCAGCGCATCCCCTGCGTGATCAGCCACCCGTTCTGGATGCACTTCTGGTGCGTGACCGCGTAGGTGCCCGTGCGCTCCGCGTCCTCCATCCGGCGCGGGAAATGCAGGCACATATGGCCGTCAAAGTTGTTGTCCTTCACGCCGCTGGACAGATGCGGCATGTTGTGCACGCTGCCCATGAACACCCTGCCGTCCGGCATCACGACCCACACCGGCCTGGGCGTCCAGGTATTTTTCAATCCAAACGCGCGGAACATCACCTCGGTGTCCATAGCCGTCAGCGGGTCGCTATCCGCGTGCTCGCCCATCGCGTAAAAGCGGATCTGCCAGCCGAGCCTGGCCTGAAAATCATAGATCGTCGCGGTCTGTCCGCTCTTGTAAAACGGCTTGATGTCCGTCTCCCAGTTGGCCAGCACCACCTGCGAGGCGCTCGGCGGATTGGGCAGCACGCCCGCGCCGGGATACTGCGGCACAAACGGCGTGGGCTCGGGCGCCACCGCGCCGCGGCCGCTGTAGAGCAGCGCCAGCGTGTTGACGTCCGCCACACCCGTTTCCGGCAACCCATTCGTCTTTTGAAACAGCTTCACGCCGGCCTGCGTGGCCGCGCCAAAATCCCCGTCGACCCCTTCCTGGTAATAGTTGCCCTTCCGCAGCGCCTGCTGCAGCGTTTTGACCGCCGGCCCTTCATCGCCGTATTGAAGCGAAGCCAGGCCGCTCGTGTCGGCCCCCGTCCCCGTTCCCGCCGCTCCCCCGGTCCCCGTCCCGCCGCCTGCGGACGTGCCGTGCAAAAGCGCAAGCGTGACCGTATCGGCCACGCCGGTTTCCGCCAACCCGTTCAGCTTTTGAAACAGCTTGACGCCCGCCTGTGTGCCGGGGCCGAAAACACCGTCCACGCCCCCCTGGTACAGCCCGCTGTATTTGAGCACCTGCTGCAGCGCCATCACGCCGCTTCCCCTGTCCCCGTACCGAAGCGCCGTCAGGCCGCTTGACGCGGAAGAAGCCGGAACGGTCTGGCCGTCCGGCTGTTGGGTGGGTGCCGCGGTGGGCGGTGCGGTAGGCGTACCGCTTTCCTGGGCCGCGGCGTACAGCGTGTCAAACGTCTTTTTCCCGACAATGCCGTCGCGCGTCAGCCCGTAGTCGGTTTGAAACTCGATGATCGCCTGCTTGGTCCGTTTGCCGAACACGCCGTCCGGTGTGCCCACGTCATAGCGGAGCCTTAAAAGCATCTGCTGCACCGCCAGCACGTCCTCGCCGCGCATGCCCATCTTCAGCAGGTTGCGGTCGGTCCCCGCGCTCAGCACCGGCGGCAGCGTGGTCTCGATCGTCTGCGTGCCGGAGGGGATGTTGCTCTCGATCAGGTCGCTGCGGATATACCCGGTGAAGTTGCCGTACTGCACGTAAAACCACAGCCCCGTCAGATCCATCAGCGTGACGGTGGTCCCCTTCATCAGGACCATCTTCGACTCCGTCTGCGTCGAGGGGCCGGACCGAAGCTGCGCGTTCGTCCTGAGCTTCGCGTCGCACGGAAGCACGTACGGCTCCACCTGGCCCGCCAGCGAGACGGATGCCAAGGTAAACAGGATCACCGCCAGCAAAACAAATGCGATACCCCTCTTCATGTGCGCGCCTCCCGTGCCTCATCCGTCATTTGCACGCATTTTAACACAATCTTAATACAATTGTCAATGATATTTATTATGTTTCCATATATTACAT
>CAZUIA010000051.1:14129-14787 GCA_964620835.1 uncultured Oscillospiraceae bacterium | reverse complement strand
CGCATCCGCACCCTTTCGGCGCTGAACGCGCTGCACTGGATTTTGACCGAGGCACGGCGCCAAGGCGCCTGAAGCGCGCAACGAAAGCCCGCGCGCTCCATTTTCCCCTTGCGCCTGTTGAAAAGCGCGGCGCGCACACAAGAAAGGAAGGCCTGCATGGCGAAGGAAACCAAATCCAAAACCGTCAACCTCAGCACGAGCCAGGATGAAAAGAAAAAGGCCCTGGATATGGCGCTGGGCAACATCGAAAAGGCGTTTGGCAAGGGCGCGATCATGAAGCTGGGCGACCGGACCGCCGTGGAGGTGGACATCATCCCCACCGGCTGCCTGGACCTGGATATCGCGCTGGGCATCGGCGGCCTGCCGCGCGGCCGTATCATCGAGGTCTACGGGCCGGAATCCTCCGGCAAGACCACGCTGACGCTGCACGTCGTCGCCGAGGCGCAAAGGATGGGCGGCATGGCCGCGTTCATCGACGCCGAGCACGCGCTGGACCCGGTGTACGCGAAAAAGCTGGGCGTGGACACCGACAACCTCTACGTCTCCCAGCCCGACACGGGCGAGCAGGCGCTGGAGATCTGCGAGGCCCTGGTGCGCTCGGGCGCGATCGACATCATCGTCGTGGATTCCGTCGCGGCGCTCGTGCCAAAGGCCGAGA
>CAZUIA010000051.1:0-14037 GCA_964620835.1 uncultured Oscillospiraceae bacterium | reverse complement strand
GCGCTGAAGTTCTACGCGTCGGTGCGGCTGGACGTGCGAAAGGGCGAGACGCTTAAGAGCGGCACGCAGGTGGTCGGCAACCGCATCAAGATCAAGGTCGTCAAAAACAAGGTCGCGCCGCCGTTTCGCGTGGCCGAGGCCGACATCCTCTACGGCGAGGGCATCTCCAAGGAGGGCGGCCTGCTCGACATGGCGGTCGCGCACGACATCATCCACAAGAGCGGCGCGTGGTTCAGCTACAACGACCAGCGCATCGGCCAGGGACGCGAAAACGTACGGCAGTATCTGAAGGACAACCCCGCCGTATTTGACGAAATCAACGCGATCGTGCGCGCCAAGCTCATCGGGTCCAGCGACGCCGTACGGGTCGAGGAGGAGGACGCGGGCGGCGAAGCGGACGAATAATTGCGCCGTTTTTACAGGTTTTTCCTATAATATGAATTCTGCGCGCCGCTTGTATTGACAAGGCGGCGCGCTGCTTGTAAAATAGTTCTGTTGGCTTGGCATGAAAGCGCCAGAGTGTTTAAAGGGTATTGGGCGAATCTTCTTCGCCCTGCGATAGATAGCCCTCCAAAGGATGGGTTTGCCCTTTTATAACAATCTGCGCCGAGCCGTTGGCTCGGTTTTTTCGTCTCCAAAAATAACGAAAAGGAGGAGTAGGAGCACTTGGAAGCGCTATGGGTCATCGGGGCCGCGCTGGTTTCGATCATTATCGGCACCTTCGCGGGTTACCAATATAGAAAAAACATGGCCGAGCAGAAAATCGGGCGCACCGAGGAGTATGCGAAAAACCTACTCATCGACGCGCAAAGGCGCGCCGAAGAACACAAAAAGGAAAAGGTCCTGGAGGCCAAGGAAGAGATTCTCAAGCTCAAGAACGAACTGGACAAGGAGATCCGCGACCGGCGCAACGAACTGAACCGCAGCGAGCGCAGGCTGACCCAGCGGGAGGAATCGTTTGACAAAAAGCTGGACAATCTAGACGCGCGCGAGGAGAGCCTGAACAAAAAGGTGCTGGAGATCGCAAAGATCGAGGAAGAAGCCCAGGCGATGTTTGACAGGCAGCAAAGCGAGCTGGAGCGCATCGGCAGCATGACGCAGGACGAAGCCCGTCAGGTGCTCGTTTCCCGCATTCAGAAAGAAGCCTACCACGACGCCGCCGTGATGGTGCGCGAGATCGAGGCAACAGCCAAGGAAGAGGCCGAAAAGAAAGCGCGCAACATCATCACCATGGCCATTCAAAAATGCGCCGCCGACCACGTGGCCGAAACCACCGTCTCGGTCGTCACTCTGCCAAACGACGACATGAAGGGCCGCATCATCGGCCGCGAGGGCCGAAACATCCGCGCCCTGGAGACCGCGACGGGCGTGGACCTGATCATCGACGACACGCCGGAGGCCGTCATCGTCTCCGCGTTTGACCCGGTCCGCCGCGAGGTGGCGCGCCTGGCGCTTGAAAAGCTGATTCTGGACGGCCGCATCCACCCCGCCCGCATCGAGGAGATGGTCGAGAAGGCGCAAAAGGAGGTCGACAACCAGATCCGCGAGGCGGGCGAGCAGGCTGTGTTTGAAACCGGCCAGCACAACATCCACCACGAGCTGGTCAAGCTCCTAGGGCGCATGCGCTACCGCACCAGCTACGGGCAAAACGTCCTGAAGCACTCCATCGAGGTCAGCCACCTGGCGGGCGTCATGGCGGCGGAATTGGGTGCGGACGTGCAGCTTGCCAAGCGCGCGGGCCTTTTGCACGACATCGGCAAGGCCGTCGACCACGAGGCCGAGGGCACGCACGTCACCCTGGGCGCGGAACTTGCGCGCAAGTACCGCGAAAACGGCGACGTGGTGCACGCCATCCTGGCGCACCACAACGACGTCGAGCCAACCACCGTCGAAGCGGTGCTGGTGCAGGCCGCCGACGCCATCTCCGCGGCGCGGCCCGGCGCCAGGCGCGAATCGCTTGAAAATTACATCAAGCGCCTGGAAAAGCTGGAGGAGATCTCCAACTCCTTCCCCGGCGTTGAAAAGTGTTACGCCATCCAGTCCGGCCGCGAGGTTCGCATCATGGTCAAGCCGGACGACATCACCGACGCCGGCACGCTCGTGCTGGCAAAGGAAATCGCCAAACGCATCGAACGCGAGATGGAATACCCCGGCCAGATCAAGGTCAACGTAATCCGGGAAACCCGCGCGATCGATTTTGCGAAATAGCAGCCGAAGGGCCGTCGCCGTAACCCCGGCGGCGGCCCTTCTCCGAATACCAACAGGCGTATGCGTGCTCAAAGCGGCGAAGATCCTTTCGTTCCCTCAGGCGTCGAAGAGGCGCAGCGGGCGCCGTCCAAAAAGCGACAACGCGGGGGAAAGGATCCGCCGCTTTCGATGCGTTCATACGCAGAGCTTGCAGTTTACGGGTAGGATGTGGAAAGGAGTGTATTGCTCATGAACGACCGGGGTTATACCTTGCTTCCCCTTGCGGACGGCGTGTGGGCCATCCAGATGCAGATGGTGCGCGCCTTTTTGGTGGCCGGAGACGTCAGCGCGGTGCTCGTCGACACCGGGGCTGGCGGTGTGAACCTCAAGGCCGCCGTATGCGAGGTAACGGCCCTGCCGGTTCGCGTGGTGAACACGCATGCGCACTTTGACCACATCAGCGGCAACGGCGCGTTTGACATGCAGTTCGTCCATCCGATGGAGCTTTCTTCGCTGGCCAAGGCGGGGTTTCAGGCCCGGCCGGTGGGCGACGGCGCGGGGTTTGACCTTGGTGGGCGCATCCTGCAGGTGGTAAGCCTGCCGGGCCATACGCCGGGCAGCATCGGCCTGTGGGACGCGGAGGCGGGCCTTCTGTTCGCCGGCGATACCGTGGCGCGGGGCCGCGCCGTGTTCCTTTGCCTGGACGGCGCGTCGGTGGAGGCGTACCTTCGCAGCATGGACCGCATTTTGCAGATGGAGCACGACGAGCACGGCGGAAAGCTCTCGCGCATTTTCTGCGCGCACGGCGATGTGGAGACCGACCTTTCCACCGTCCGAAAGCTCCGGGAATGCGCGGCGCGCATCGCGGCCGGGGAGCTTCTCAAGGAGCCGCTGCCGCAGGGATACGCGTCGTTCCTTCCCGACACCGCGCGGATCTGCCGGTATGAGGATGTTTCCATTTTGATCAACGAATAGCCGCATACAAGGCTAGCGCGCTTGCAGCGCGAAAGCGCCGTGGGGTGAAAGCCCGGACGGCGCTTTTTGTATCGCTTTTCGCGGCGGCGCAAGGACCGCAAAGGCAGACGCCTCCCGGCCGGATCGGCGAAACCCCCTCGGGCCTTCCGGGCGCTTTCCTCTTTTTCAGCTTTTGTCCTTCGCTGGGGGGCATTTGTTCGCGCAAAACCGCTATAACTCGGCAGGCCGCATCGACGGATCGGCACCGCCCTTTGCGCCCTTTCGCGCCGCTCCGCCGGATTTCCGGCCGCCGTTACTCATACCAAAGCGCCGTCTCCCGCCCGGTGAGCACGCGGAGCGCTCCCTTGGCCATCGCCAGCATCTCCTGCTCGCCCGGATAGCAAAAGACGGGCGCGAACCGGTCCACGCGCTCCTTGATCAGGGCGACAAAGCGCTCGGACCGCGCAAGGCCGCCGGTCAGCACAATGGCGTTGATGCGCCCCTTCAGCGCCGCGGCCATCGCGCCGATTTGTTTGGACACCTGGTAGGCCATCGCGTGGATGACCTCCCGGGCCAGCTTTTCGCCCTCCTCGGCGCGCCGCTCGGCCGCAGCCAGGTCGCTCGTGCCCAGGTACGCGAGCAGGCCGCCGCGGCGGCGAACCTTGTCCAGCATTTCTTCTTTGGTAAACCCGCCCGAAAAGCACAGCTCAATCAGCGGCGTAAGCGGCACGCTGCCCGACCGCTCGGGCGAAAGAGGCCCTTCGCCGCTGAGCGAATCGTTGACGTCGATCACGCGTCCCTTGCAATGCGCGCTGACGGAGATGCCGCCGCCCATGTGCGCGACGACGAACCGCGCCTCCTCATAGGGAACGCCGAGCAGCTTCGCGCAGTCGCGGGCGACGGCCTTGGCGTTCAGCGCGTGAAAAAAGCTTCTGCGCGCGATCTCCGGCAGGCCCGAAAGGCGCGCCACCGGGTCCATTTCGTCCACGGCCACCGGGTCCACCACATAGGCGGGGATTCCGAGCGGCCGCGCGATTTCCGCCGCGATCAGCGCGCCCAGCGCCGAGGCGTGCGACGAGGCCAGCGGGGTCTTAAGATCCTCGAGCATGCGATCGTTCACGGCATAGGTGCCCGAGCGAACGGGGCGAAGCATGCCGCCGCGCCCGACAACGGCGCGCAGGGCTTTGGGCGCCACGCCGCTTTCCTGAAGAAACGACCGCACATGCAAGGCGCGCAGGTCCTTTTGCTGCGGGATATTGCCCAGCGCGGCAAGCTCCTGCGGCGAATGCCGGATGACGCGCTCGCCCGCCAGCGCTTCCCCGTCAAAGATCGCTACCTTCGTGGAGGTGGAGCCGGGGTTGATCACCAAAACAGGCATGGATGACACAGCCATACGATGGGCCTCCTTCGTCATCAGGCGCCGGCGACGGACGCGGCGCAGGCGATCGAGTACAGCTTGCTGTCCTCGCTGTCGGCGCGCGAGCTGAGCACGATCGGCGCCGCGGCGCCCGCGACCAGCCCGCCGAACAGGCTGTCTCCCGCAAAGGTAAACGTCTTGAGCACGCTGTTGGCCGCCTCGATGGCCGGAAACAGCAGGATGTCCGCCCGGCCGGCCACGTCCGACTGGATCCCCTTGCGCCGCGCGGCCTCCTGCGAAAGCGCCAGGTCCATCGCCAGGGGGCCGTCGATCACGCAATCCTGGATCTGGCCGCGGCGGTTCATCACGGTGAGCAGCGCCGCGTCCACGGTCGCCTGCATGGCGGGGTTCACCACCTCCACCGCCGCCAGCGGCGCCACCTTGGGGATCAGGACCCCGAGCCTTCTGGCGATGCGGACGGCGTTTTGCACCATCTGCACCTTTTGCGAAAGGTCCGGCGCGGGCGTGATCGCCCCGTCGGTCAACAGCAGCATGCGGTCCACGTGGGGCGAATGCAGGACGGCCACATGCGAAAGCAGCCCCTCTCCGCGAAGGCCTTCTTCCCTGTCCAGCACCGCGCGCAAAAACACGGCGGTCTGAAGCATGCCCTTCATCAGCACCTCCGCTTCCCCGCTGCGCACAAGCTCCACGGCCTTTTTCGCCGCCTCGCGTTCGGTGGACGCGTGGAGCCTTGGAAAGGGTGAAAGGTCAAGCCCGGCCTTGGCGGCAATCGCCCGGATCCTGCTTTGATCCCCGACGAGCAACGGCGCCGCGATCCCTCTTTCGTACGCCCGCACCAGGGTTTTCAGCAGGGCTTCGTCCTGCGCCGCGGCCACCGCCAAGGTCTTTCGCCGCGCGGGCGTTCGAAGGCTCAGAAACTGCTCGCTGTTCATCCCGCCACCTCTTTTTGCCTCATTTTCCTCAATTCTATTGTATCAACCGGTCAAGCCCCTATCAAACGCGCAAAACCAAAAACCTTCTTCCCCAAAGAGTCCGCGCGGCACGGGTTCCTTGCAAAGCGCGGCTTCGGCCTTTCGGGCAGCCGTAAGATCCCCCTCAGCAGGCGCGCGGTTTTGTCCAGCTGCGCAGCTTTTGAAAGGAAACGCATATCATAGCGCGAATACGGAAAAGGACGCCCGGGACTTTTCCCCGCACCGGCATTTTGATCGGGCTTACCAAACGCAAAGCGCGCCGGGTTTTCCCTGGGCGCGCAAAGGAGGGTATCTGTGTTTTCGATGGAAATTCTCAAACTGCATTGGATTTGCGGCGACACGGACGACCCGGATGACCCGTGCCTGCACGGGCGGGTGCGGGTGCGCATCGGCGACGACCTGGTGGATTCGGGGGAAACTTTTTGGGCGGTCAGCGCGGGCGCGCTTCGGATGCTCGAATCCTTGTTTGAAGACCACGTGCCGGGACAGGAGGCGCATTTGCTTCCCTGCTGCGGCCACTTTATGCTCATCGACGAGGATACGGGCGAGCTTCTGATCCTCGGGTGCTCAAACGGCGTGGATTGGGGCGTTTTTCACGACGGCGGCGAGGTCCGGCTCGTCACGCAGGGCGGAACCGAGGCGCGCATGCCCTATCAGGCGTACAAGGCGGCCGTCCTTCGCTTCGCCGAGGCAATCGAAGCGTTTTACGCCGCGTCAACACCCAAAACACCGTTCGGCGAGGACTGGCAGCGCCGGGCCTACGAGGCGTTTTGGGCGAAGTGGCGCGCCCTCAAGGCCCGCGCGAAGGGTGAGGAGCAAGCGCCGTGATCAGCCCTCCCCTTCCCCGCCGATCTCCGCCCAAACCTCCCGCTCCAGTCGGCCGAAGGAAACCGTCCTATCCTCGCCGCCGATCGCCATATACCCCTTGGCAAGATCCTCCACGGTGGACTCAAGCGCTGTCATGAACTGCGTGAAGGCAAACTCGCGCCGGGGATCGGCTTCCTCCCGGTCGTAGACGGCGTCCAGCAACTCCTCGATCATCTGGTCCAGGGGCCATAGCTTCAGGTGCAGCAGCTCGTGCACGATCAGCGCCTCCGCGTTTTGCTGGCGGGGGTTTTCCACGTTGACGAGCAGCACGGCCTTTCGGTCGTCCCGGTCTATTTTGATGTCGCCGGATTTTCGCCAGGGCTTTTTGACAAGGCGCAGATCAATGTCCCAGTCCTTCAGGCGCAGGGTTCCTTGCCATTTGTCCAAAAAACACCTAAGGTCCGCCGGGTTGACGTTCATGGCGTTTCCCTCCTTTCCACTGCAATGGATGGCGAAATCATACCATATTTCCCCAAAAAGGAAAAGCGGTAAAAGCGGTCTATCCCGCCCCGCCCTATGGACATCGGCATGCCGCTATTCGTCGCGCAGCCACTCGCCCGAGTGCTCGTTGAGCACGCGCAGCACGTCGTTGAGGACGCGCATTTTATACGTGGTATTCGGGCCGTCAATCGGGCCCGGATCAGCGCCCGTGACCAGGGCATCCATCGTAACGCCGAGCGTTTCCGAAAGATTCAAAAGCGTTTCCAGGCTCGCAACGCGGGTGCCGCGTTCAATATGGCCCATGAACGACGTGGAGATGCCCACGGCCTCGGCCAAATCCGCCTGCGTAAGCTTTCGTTGTTTGCGATATAGTCGGACACGTTTGCCCATTGCTTCATAATCCAATGCAATCATCCTCTTTCTCGAAATTTGCAGGATAGTAGTTCGATAAAACACATATATTTCCTGCAGTTTTTGACGAAAACCGTCGAATTATGTCGAATACGCTTTGTTTTCTGTTCGATTTTTTTCTTTCTTCCATCCTGCTGCGTACCGCTTGCACAAAAACAGGAAATCATGTAGAATAATTTTTAAGTTTTCCGCGCGAAAGGGGGACCTATACACATGAAAAAATTCCTCTCGGATTTCAAAGCCTTCGCCCTGAAGGGCAATGTGCTGGACCTGGCTGTCGGCGTGATGATCGGCGGCGCGTTCGGCAAAATCGTCTCCTCTTTGGTCAGCGACCTGTTCATGCCGCTGCTCGGCCTTATCACCGGCGGCATTGATTTCAGCGGGCTGTTTATCGCCCTGGACGGCAACAGCTATCCCTCCGCGCAGGCCGCCGCGGACCTGGGCGTCGGCACGCTGAACTATGGCGCGTTTTTGACCAGCATCCTCGATTTTGTGCTGATCGCCCTGTGCGTTTTCGTGTTTGTGCGCCTTGTCGCCAAGGTGATGCCCAAAAAAGAAGCGCCGAAAAAGGAAGCGCACCTATGCCCGTACTGCAAAAGCGAGGTTTCCCCCGCCGCCACGCGCTGCCCGCACTGTACCTCCGACCTTGTCCCTCAGACGCCGGCAGCCTGATCCGATGCGCAAAACGCTGTGGTGCTTCCTGCTCCTGTTGCTTTGGGCCGCCCCTTTCGCCGCGCGCGCGGAGGGAGAGCCGCTGACCGCCGCGGAACTGTACGCGTGGCGCGAGGACGTGTATCAGGCCATGCTCACCGCCGGGGCGGCGGATGAGGCGGAAAAGGCGCACGATCCGGAGGCGGACACCTGGCTGTTCTCCTTCCCCTTTGGCGTGGCGGACCTGACAGGGCCGGCGCTCCATCCGGAAGAAAACCTGATCGCCGGGGTGGAGGTGCTGACGGACGCGCTCCCCTGCCCACGCGGCATCCGCGTCGGCGACCCCTATCAGGCGGTGCTCGCCGTCTATGCAAACGACAACCCGTCGCTTGCCGGCGACGCCGCGTACGCGGCGCTTTACGCGCGCGCCGACGGCGAGCTGGACGAGGGCAGCGGCTTTGGCTGGCTGCTTCGCCGGGGGCAGGCGGTTTCCTGCGTGCAATACGCGGTGGCTTTGCCCGCCAGGGGGCTTGACGGCTTTCGGCTGGACCTGAACCTTCGCTATGTCATCACGGAGGGGCGCGTCAGCTCCATCCGTGCGGACGGCTTTCGCGAGCTGATTACGGACGCCGAGAGCCTGGCCAACCTGACGGCTGTTTTGGATATCGCGGCCAAAGGTGACTTCACGCCCGCCGATTCGCAGGAAGCGGCCCTCGGCCCGCTGACGGCGGCGGACCTGACGGTTTGGGGCCTTCCCGTTTTCACGGCGTCCGAAGATTTGATCAACAGGCTTGGAAAACCGAACCTGGATGAGTATAATGAGACGGACGGCATGCGCACGCTAGTGTATGAAGGCGCCTTGGTTGAATGTACCCTTCAGGACGGCGTCTGGCGCGTCGGCGCGGTGCTGGTCAACGGCGGCACGCTTCCTGGGCCCCGCGGCGTGTGTGTCGGGGACACGCTGTCTTCCGTGCTGGTCCGCTTTGGCGGGGACGCGTCCGGGCTTACGCTTGCGGGTGACGGGGACCGGACCCTGACCTACCGGTGCGAGCGGGACGGCGTCCCCTTCGCGTTTACCTGCATGTTCCACGGCGACACGCTGGTCGAATACCTGCTCCACCGCCCCTGAAAGGAGATCCCTTCGCCGATGGCGACACCCTCGCGGCTTGGGCCGTTTGCGCGCAAAGCGCTGGCCGGTTTTTTGATCGGCGCCACCTTCTTTTTGCCGGGCGTCAGCGGAGGAGTCATCGCCGTCTCGCTGGGGTACTATGAGCCTGTGGTCGCGGCCCTCGGCGGCTTTTGCCAAAACGCGCGCAAAAACGCGCTGTACCTTTTGCCCCTCGCCGCCGGCGCGGCGCTGGGGACGGCGCTGTGCGCGGCGCTGCTGGCCCGCTGGGTTCAGGCCGCCAAGGTGCAGGCGATCTGCTTTTTTCTCGGGCTGGTGGCGGGCGGCATCCCGGCGCATTGGCGCGCGGCGTACGGAAAAAGCCGCCTTACAAAGGACGACGCTTTGTCCGTCGCGCTGGGCATGCTCGTGACGCTTTCGTTTCTTCTGCTGGACACGGACGCGGGCGGGACCGCATCCGCGCGCATCGGCCGGGGACACGCGCTGGCGAGCGGCGCCCTCCTGGGCCTGGGCGCGATCGTTCCCGGCATTGCCGGCTCGTTTTTGCTGATCTACTTCGGCTGGTATGCGCCCCTTTTGCAGGCTCTGACCGCGCTGGACCTTTCGCTGCTGCTCCCGGTCGTGGCGGGGTTTTTCGGGGCGGTGTTTTTGCTGGTCAAGGGGGCGGATTTTCTCTTTCGCCACCACCGCCGGCGCATGCTCAGCCTGGTGCTGGGGTTCGTCATAGGTTCCCTGGCATTGGTCTACCCCAGGAGTTTTTTCGGCCCTCTCTGGTGGGCGAACGTGCCGCTATTGCTTCTGGGCGCGGCGGCCGGCCTGCTCATGGGGCGCATGGACAAGGAAAAAACGGCGCCATAGCGGGGCGCGACGCATTTCATTTCGCAGGAGGTTTTTCGTATGGCAAGAAGCGGTTTCCCGGGCATTCCCGGCGGCGGCAACATGCAGCAATTGATGAAGCAGGCGCAAAAGATGCAGCAGCAGATGCTCAAGCTCCAGGAGGAGCTGGACGAGCGCACGTACGAGGCGACGGCGGGCGGCGGCATGGTCGCGGCCAAGGTCAACGGCAAGCGCGAGGTGCTGGAGCTGACGATTGACCCGCGCGCGGTGGACCCGGACGATGTGGAGCTTTTGCAGGACACGGTGATCGCGGCGGTGAACGAGGCGCTGCGCGCGGGCGAGGAGACCCGCGAGCGCGAGATGGGCCGTCTTGGCGGCGGCATGGGCGGCATGTTCTGATGGACAGGCCGATCGATCCCATCGCGCGCATGGCGCTGGAGCTTTCGCGCCTGCCCGGCATCGGCAAAAAGTCCGCGCAAAGGCTTGCGTATTATTTGGCCTCGCAGCCCGAGGAAGCCGTACGCGAGCTGGCGGACGCGCTCCTTGAGGGGCGGCGCGGCATCCGCATGTGCGTTCGGTGCGGCAACTACACCGCCACCCACCCGTGCGAGGTGTGCGGCGATGAAAGCCGCCAGCAGGACGTCGTGTGCGTGGTGCGCGACCCGCGCGACGTGGCCGCGATTGAGCGCATGCGCGAGTACAAGGGCGTGTACCACGTGCTGCACGGCACGATTTCGCCGATGGAGGGCATTGGCCCGGAGGACATCCGTATCCGGGAATTGATCGCGCGGGTCGGCAGCGAGGAGATCAGCGAGGTGATCCTCGCCACCAATCCGGACATCGAGGGCGAGGCGACCGCCTCCTACATCGCGCGCGTGCTCAAGCCGCTCGGCGTGAAGGTGACGCGCCTGGCCCACGGCATGCCTGTGGGCGGGGATCTGGAATACGTGGACGAGGTGACGCTCAACCGGGCCTTCGAAGGGCGCCGGGAGATGTGAAAACGGGATAAAAAGGCTTTTTTCGGGGACACTTCCTCCTAAAGCAAGGGCGCTGATAAACCGGAAAAAGGAAACGGAAGATGTTCGTCCGCCGACAGGGTCGGAGCGAAGCGCGGCAGGGCGGCGGGCGAAAAGATCCATCGAACTTTCCGGTTTATCAGTGGAATTGCCGTAAAGCTAAGCTGCGGAAAAACCGCGCGAAGGAGGAACTTTTCTATGAAAAAGGCCATCCGGATGGGCGGCCTTGTGCTCACGCTTTCGCTTCTCTTGGCCGGCTGCAGGGCCAATGTCGCCGAAAGTCCCAGCCCAAGCCCCACCCTCACCGAAGCCCCGACACCCGCCGCAAGCCCGGATATCGTCCCCGAAGCGTCGCCCGAGGTGGACGTGGACCGCTTTGAAATTGTCGGCGAGGAAGCTTCGATCACCGTCGGCACCACCAAGCTGCGCGGCGCGGCCTACTACGCCGGGGATGAAAGGACGGAAGGGGCGATGCTCTTTCCGCTGGCCGAGGTGGCAAAGGCCCTGGGCTGGACGGTGGACGAGCCGGACGTTTCCGGCCCTGTCCAGATGAAGCTCACCCAGGCGGGCGCGGAGGGCGTGACCGTTTCCTACGCCCGGCCTTCGGACAACGCCAATCGGGAGGTCACCGGCGTGACGGTGCAAAAGGGCGGCGCGGCCGTCGACGTTTCCGGCGATTCCTTCGCCTTTTTGGATGGGCAGCTTTACGCGTCGGAGGCGTTCATCGACAAGGCGGTACAGGAGATCGACGTAGTATACGACGGGGAACAACAGATCACCGTGGAAGCGAAGGCATAATCACCCAAAGACGCAAAGAAGGCGGGAGACGGCATGCGCTTTACCAAAATGCACGGCATCGGCAACGACTATGTGTACATTGACGGCTTTCGGGAGCGCGTGGCGGACCCGTCCGCGCTCGCAATCGAAATGAGCCGGCCCCATTTCGGCGTGGGGTCCGACGGGCTGATCTTCGTGCTGCCCAGCGACAAGGCGGACTTTCGCATGCGCATGTTCAACAAGGACGGTAGCGAGGGCAAGATGTGCGGCAACGGCGCTAGGTGCGTGGGCCGGTTCGTCTATGAGCACGGGCTGACCGACAAAACCTTCTTCACGCTGGAAACGGGCGGCGGCGTGCGGGATATCGAGCTGTTTCTCTCCAAGGGCCGCGTTCATTCCGTGCGCGTGGACATGGGCGCCCCGCAGTTGCTCAAGGCGGAGGAGGGCTATATCCTGGTGTCCATGGGCAACCTGAACGCCGTGCTGCTCATGGAGCGCGACCCGTTTGCGTGGCCCGAGTTTGAAAGCGTTACCGCGCGCCTTTGCGCGGAGCTGGACGCGAACATCGTATGCATTGTGCCCCTTTCCAGGGACCGCCTGCGCATGCGCGTGTTCGAGCGCGGCAGCGGCGAAACCTTCGCCTGCGGCAGCGGCGCGTGCGCGGCGCTGGTGGCGGCCCATACGGCCGGGCTGACCGGCAGGTCGGCCACCGTGTCCCAGCGCGGGGGCGACTTGACCATCGAGTGGCGCGCCGAGGACGGCCATGTGCTGATGACCGGCCCGGCCGAAACGGTGTTTGAGGGCGAATGGCCCGAGCGCAAATGACGCGAAAGGGCCCGGGCGGCCCGCGGGCGCGCCCTGGGCAAAGGTTTGCCTCCTACCCTGCGGCCGTGTGCTGACCGGGCTTCAGACGATCGCAAACCGGAAACGGTTTGTTTGCTTCCGGGCGCGGACAGCCTCCCCGCAAGATCGCGCCGGCGCAAAGCAAGCCGGGAACGGCTTCAAGCGCCCGTTCCCGCCTCCTAGGCCGGGCGATCCGTCCTATCCCGCGCCGCGCGTCGCATGCGCTTTGCTCCCGTATAGATCAATTCACAGAATCGAGGAATTCCATGGCCACCGTGAATGCGCATCTGGCGTCATTGCACGGAAGCTACCTGTTCTCCGAAATCGGACGGCGCGTCGCCACGTTTTCGCAGGAGAACCCCCAAAAACGGCTGCTGCGCCTGGGCATCGGCGATGTGACGCGGCCGCTCAGCCCCGCCGTCGTGCGGGCGCTTGAGGCCGCCGCCGCCGAGATGGGCGGCGCGGAAACGTTTCGCGGCTATGCGCCGTCCGCAGGCTATCCCTTTTTGATCAACGCCATCCTTCAAACCGAATATGAGCCGCTGGGCGTGTGCCTTTCCCCCGAGGACGTGTTCGTCTCCGACGGCGCCAAGTGCGACACCGCCAACTTTCAGGAGCTTTTCTCCCCCGAATGCGTGGCTGCGGTCTGCGACCCCGTGTACCCCGTGTACGCGGATTCCAACCGGATGGCCGGGCGAAGGATCGTCTACCTGCCCTGCCTGCCGGAAACGGGCTTTGCGCCCGCGCCGCCGGATACGCGGGTGGACCTCGTGTACCTGTGCAGCCCGAACAACCCCACCGGCGCGGTCCTGACGCGCGAGGAGCTTGCGCGTTGGGTTACGTATGCAAAGCAAACCGGGGCAGTGCTCTTGTACGACGCGGCCTACCGCGCCTATATCCGGGACCCCTCCCTGCCCCGCAGCATCTTTGAGATCGACGGGGCCAAGGAGGTGGCCGTGGAGTTTTGCTCCTTGAGCAAAAGCGCGGGCTTTACCGGCCTTCGCTGCGCGTGGACCGTGGTGCCGCGCGAAAACAGGCTGGGGCTGAACGCGCTGTGGGCGCGCCGCGTGTCGACCAAGTTCAACGGCGTGGCCTACCCGGTGCAGCGCGCGGCGGAGGCGGCGCTGCTGCCCGAGGGCCGCGCCCAGTGCCAGGAGACGGTTTCCTATTACCTCGAAAACGCGCGCATCCTCGGCCGGGCGCTCAAAGAGGCGGGCTATGCCGTGTACGGCGGCGAAAACGCGCCGTACCTCTGGGTCAGGTGCCCGGAAGGCCTGGACGGCTGGGCATGGTTCGACGAGCTGCTCCTTCAAAAGCAGATCGTCCTGACGCCGGGCGAGGGGTTTGGCGCGTGCGGCAAGGGCTTTGCCCGGTTTTCCTCCTTCGCGCCGCAAGCGGATGTGCTGGAGGCCGCGGTCCGGCTGTCCGGCGCTCCTTCCCGGCTACTGCATTGACGGGCGGGTAAACCCTTCGCCCAGCGCCTCGCGGACGTCCGTGACCATCATAAACGCGCTTGGGTCGATCTCCTTGACGATGGATTTGAACTGGGGAATTTGCAGCCGGGTGACGACGCACAGC
>CAZUIA010000050.1:8616-15152 GCA_964620835.1 uncultured Oscillospiraceae bacterium | reverse complement strand
AACCCTCTCGAGCTCTCCCGGGGCTTTGTCAACAGCCTGAAAGCCTTTTTATGCCTTTTCACCCTGTGCCATGAGCGCGCGCCTGGCGCGGTCGGGGTAGTTGGTGATGACCATGTCCGCGCCCAGCGAAAACACCATGCGCAGGTGCTCCTCCTCGTTCACGGTCCAGGGGTTGACCAGCAGGCCCATCTCGTGCGCGCGCTCACACTCCCCGGGCACGCGAAGCTCGGTGAAATGGGGATGGAGAGCATCAAAGCCGTGCGCTTTGGCATACGTCCACGGCTCGATCATCGTCGCCTCGTACAGGATGCCGCAGCGAAGGGAGGGGTCGATCCGCTTCACCCGAAGCAGGCTGTGGTGGTTGAACGACGAGTACAGCACCCGTTCCGTCATGCCGAGCCTGCCGGCCAGGTCAATGCACTTTTCCTCCAGCCCCGGATAGTCAAAGATCGTATTTTTCAGCTCCACGTTGATCATCAGCCCCGTGGGCTTCAAAAGCTCAAACACCTCGCCAAGCGTGGGCAGCGTCCCCTTTTCGCAGGCGGGCATGGTCCTGTTGAACGCAAAGCGCTTCAGCTGGCGAAGCGTCATGTCCCGTATCAGGCCGGAGCCGTTTGACACGCGGTCGATCGTCTCGTCATGCGCGACGATCAGCTCGCCGTCCTTGGACAAATGCACGTCCAGCTCCACGCCGTCCGCCCCCATGTCAACGGCCAGCTGAAAGGCCTCCAAGGTGTTTTCCGGCGCATATCCGCAGGCACCCCGGTGCGCGATCACCTTTTGCATGCCGGTTTCCTCCTTCGCAAAAGAAAATCCGTTTTCGCGCTTTATTGTATCACATTCAAAGCCCATTGCAAGCGATTGACACGATTCGCTTCAGGTGCCATAATAAGAAGAATCCATCGCTTGAAATATGAGGAACAATCGCCATGCAAATTGCGCCCTTATCCGATTTTGCCAAGGACACCCGGTACGACGGCTTCCTGCTTGTCAAAAGCGCCGAGCAGCGCGCCGCTTCCAACGGCACCAAATACCTCGATATGACGCTGGCTGACAAAAGCGGCGAAATCAACGCAAAGCTCTGGGACGGATCGCACGAGGTGCCCCCGGCCGGCTCGGTGGTGCGCGTGCGCGGCCTTTTGCACGAATACAACGGGCGGCTGCAGCTTCGCGTGGAGCGCATGCGCCTTTCCAACGAGGCGGACAACGTGCCCCTTGACGCGCTGGTGCCCTGCGCGCCGGAAGCGCCGGAAACGATGCTGGCCGAGGTGATGCGCGCCGTGGACGCCATCCAAAGGGAAGATCTTCGCGCGCTGGTCAGGCGGCTGCTCGCGGACGCGGGCGACACGCTTTTGTATTTCCCGGCCGCCGCGAAGCTCCACCACGCCGAAAGGAGCGGGCTTTTGCACCACGTGACCGGCATGCTGCGTATGGCCGGCCACTTCGCGGATGAATATCCCACCCTGGATCGTGATTTATTGATAGCCGGGGTCATCGTGCACGATTTGGCGAAGATCGGCGAGCTCAACGCCAGCGAGCTGGGTATGGTGTCCGATTATTCCGCCGACGGGCTGCTCATCGGCCACCTGGTGCGGGGGGTTTCGCGCATTGACCAGGCGGGCCGCGAGCTCGGATGCGATCCGGAGATCCTGATGCTGCTGGAGCATATGGTGCTCTCCCACCACGGCCTGCCGGAGTACGGCAGCCCCCGCCCGCCGATGATTCCCGAGGCGGAGGTCTTAAACCACCTGGATATGCTGGACGCGCGCATCTTCGAGATGAACGCGGCGCTTTCCCGCGTCCGCCCCGGCGGCTTCAGCGAAAGGCTGTGGTCGCTGGACCGAAAGCTCTACCGAAGGCTTTCCGATCAGGGGCCGGACAGCGTGTGACGCGCGCATCCCCCGCACGGGAAAGGAGATACTATGAACCGAAAACGAACCGCCGCCCTGCTGCTTTTAGCGCTGCTTGCGCTGCCCCTTGTTCCCGCGCAGGCGATCGGGCCCATCAACCGCGACATCGCGGAGTTCACCGCCAGGACGCTTGACTATATGCCCGAGGCGGCGCGCGCGCGCACGGATTCCCTGGTGGTGGGCGTTTCCGACCTCCCCGGGGAAACGAACCCTTTCTTTGTCAAAACGTCGGGGGATGACGCCCTTGCCTCGCTCCTGTACGACGAACTGCTCTTTGTCAACAACAAGGGCGAGTGGGGCGACGGCGTGGCGACGATCGCGTTTTCCAACAACAACCGAACCTGCACCTTTACCGTGCGCGACAGCGTACGGTATCCGGACGGCTCCCCGGTGACGAGCGACGATTTCATCAACGCGCTGTACCTCCTGCTCATGCCCGGGTATGACGGCGCGTACGACCTGTCGCGCGCGGGCATCGTGGGCGTGTCGGACTACCTTTCGGGGGAATCCGCGTCCATCGCGGGCATCCGGCGCGTGAGCGACAGCGCCTTCTCGGTCACGACCGCCACGGGCAACCCGAACAACCTGGCCTACTTTGCCATTCCGGCGCTTCGCGTGTCCCTCTTTGGGCAGATGCAGCGGCCTGAAACACTCAACGCAGCCGACGACTTCACCCCCTTTTACCAGCAGACGCTTGCGCGCGTGCGCAAGACGGACGCCTCCCAAATGGCTTACGGGCAGTACGGCCTGATCGCGCTTGAGCCGGGCGCGAGCGCCACGTTCGCGAAAAATACGTCCTACTGGCGCGGCAGCCCCTACATCGGGACCGTCATCCTGCAGGTGGTGCCGATCGGTTCGGAGCTTTCCGCGATCATGGACGGCGTGGTGGACATCGTCAGCATGCTGGGCTCCATCGAGTCGGTGGACATCGCGTGCGATTTTGAGACGGGGTTCATCAACCTGTATACCTGGCCGGGCGACGTGCTGGGGTACCTTGGTATGGACCTTGAAAACGCCATCTTCAAGGACCTTCCCGTCCGCCAGGCGCTGGCCATCGGCTTTAACCGCGAGGCCGCGCGCATGGATTCCGTGGAGCGCTACGGCGAGGTGCCCAATTCACTCGCCTTTGACAGCTTCAGCGCCGCCTACGGAACCATGCTCGGCGAGCTGTACCCCTACGACCCCGCCCGGGCCGCGCAGTGCCTGGAGGAGGCCGGCTGGGTGCTGCACGACGACGGGCTTCGCTACCGCGACGAGCAGGAGCTGTTCTTCACCTTCTACTACAACTCGCCAAACCCCATCCTGGACGTGATCGTGTCGCGGATGCAGCGCGATTACAAAGACCTGGGGATCGGCATGCTGGTGGAGCGGGTTTCCTTTGAGGAGCTTACGGACCTGATCGAACGAAATGCCTGCGACATGTATTTTCAGGCCAGGCGCCTGCCCGCCAGTGCGCTTATGGGCGCGAACCTGTTCGTGGGCGAAGGAAACCTGAACCAAAGCGGCTATGACAGCGACCGGCTTTCGCTGGACCTTCGCCGCGCGGACTATGAAACCGATCCGGCGCGGCAGACGGTGCTGCTGGAAGGGCTCTACCAGGACCTGTACATGGAGCTTCCCTTCATCCCGCTGTACCGGCGTAGCGAAATGCTGCTGGTCAACGCGCGCGTGTTCAACGTGATGGTCACCTATTCGCACTCGGTCCTCTCCGACGCGTACCGCTTTCTGCTGAAGGATACGCTCGAGGGCCAGTGGTGACATACTACGAATTCCAAGTATGAATGCGTCTTCGCGCCGGATCTTTTTCCGCCCCGCGTTGTCGCCTTCCGTTCAGCGTAGCGCTGCTACGCTTCACTCCGGCTCCTAGCGGAGCGAAAGAATCTCTCGCCGCTTTGGACGCATTCATACTTTCCATTCGTATAAGGGAGGGAAAGGCTTGTTCACCGGGTTCCCACGGGAGATGGTCGCGTTCTTCGCGGCCCTTCGCTTCAACAACAACCATGCGTTCTTTGAGGAGCACCGCGAGCTGTACGAGCGCGCGGTCAAAGCGCCGCTTACGGCGCTTTCCCATGCGCTCGCCCCGGCCGTTCTCGCCATCGACCCGCTGCTGGATACGCGCCCGGGCCGCGCCCTGTCGCGCATCCACCGCGACGTGCGCTTTCGCCGGGATAAATCGCCCTTTCGCGACTACATGTGGATCGGCTACCGGCGCACGGGCGAGTCGCGCGAGGAAACGTGCGGGTTCTACTTTGACGTGTCGGCCGATTCGGCCCACTGGGGCTGCGGGTATTACCACATGCAGCAGCCGGTGATGCGGCGCCTGCGCGAAACCATCCTGGCCCGCCCGGGCCGAGTGCTGGAGATCGTTAAGGCCCCGCCCTTTCAGGCGCGCTTTTCGCTCCTGGGCGAAACGTATGCGCGCCAGCACCAGCCGCCCGAAGGGCTTGCAAAGGGCCTGCATAACCTGTACCGCAAAAAGAACGTGTACGCCGAGCATTCGCTGGAAGACATGGACAAGCTGTTCACCCCGCACATTGCGGAGGAAATCGCCGCGGACTTTCGCGCGCTTCAGCCGTTTTATGAGCTGCTGCGCGAATGCATGGTGCCGCGGGCGGAGGAGATGCAGCCATGACGGAAGCCTTTAAACGCCTGAAAAGCGGGTCGGACATCCGCGGCGTGGCGGTCAGCACGCCCGAAAAGGGCGCCGAACTGACAGAGAGCGTCGGCGCTGCCGTCGGGACGGCGTTTGCCCGCTATCTGTCGGCCAGGACGGGCAAGCCCGCGAAGGATCTCACCATCGCCGTGGGGCGCGATTCGCGCGTGACGGGCGAAAGCCTCGCCGCCGCGCTGCTTCGCGGCCTTTCGGTGGAGACTTGCTCGCTCCTTGACTGCGGCCTTTGCACGACGCCCGCCATGTTCATGGCCACCAAGCTGCTTTCTGCGGACGGCGCGGTCATGGTGACGGCCAGCCACCTGCCCTGGCAGCGAAACGGCTACAAGTTCTTCACCAAGGACGGCGGCCTTTCCGGCGCGGACATCACCGCCATCTTGGAGGCCGCGTCCGCCCTTTCGCCCGCGGACCGGACCTATGAGGCAAAAAAGGTCGACTTCCTTTCCGTCTATTCCGATTTCCTGCGCGAAAAGGCGTACGCGGCGCTGGGGCGGGATAAGCCGCTTGAGGGCCTGCACGTCGTCGTGGACGCGGGCAACGGCGCGGGCGGCTTTTACGCGGATTTGCTCGCCTCCCTGGGCGCGGACGTTTCCGGCAGCCAGTTTCTTTCCCCGGACGGCCGCTTCCCGAACCACCCGCCAAACCCCGAGGAGCCGGCGGCCATGGAATCGCTCTGCCGCGCCGTCCAAAGCGCCGGGGCCGACCTTGGCGTGATCTTTGACGCGGACTGCGACCGCGCCGCCCTGGTGGACGGTGCGGGCCGCGCGGTGAACCGCAACCGCCTCATCGCGCTGGTGTCCGCCGTGCTGCTTCAAGAAACGCCCGGCGCGACCATCGTGACCGACTCCGTCACCTCGGCCGGGCTGGAAACGTTCCTAAAAGCCCGGGGCGGCACGCTGCACCGCTTCAAGCGCGGCTACCGAAACGTCATCGACGAGGCCCTGCGTTTAAACGCCGCGGGCGTTTTCTGCCCGCTCGCCATCGAAACGAGCGGCCACGCGGCGCTTTTGGAAAACAGCTTCCTGGACGACGGCATGTATCTCGTCACCCGGCTGATCCTCACCGCCGTGCGCCAGCGGCGAAAGGGCGACACCCTGTTCGCCCTGATTGACGGCCTATCGGAGCCGGCCGAGTCGGTCGAGGTGCGCGCGGCCATCCGCGCGGCGGATTTCCGGCCTGTGGGCGAGCAGGCCGTCGGCGCGGTTTTGGAAGCCGCGCGCGGCACGCCCGGCTGGTCGGTGGACCCGGGGAATCGCGAGGGTGTCCGCGTCCACTGCGGCGGAAAGGACAGCTGGTTCCTTTTGCGCCTGTCGGTTCACGATCCGCTGCTCGTCCTCAACGCCGAGTCGGACCGCTTAGGCGGCGTCCGCGCCATGCTTTCGCCCCTGCGCGCGCTTTTGTCGCGTTTTTCGCAGCTTGATCTGTCCCAGCTAGACGCTCACCTGAGCAACCATTGAAGGAGGAGTTCCCCATGCACACGCTCGATCAGCAAGTCATCAACGGCATCCGCGTCCTTTCCGCCGACCAGGTACAGGCGGCCAACTCCGGCCATCCCGGCATGCCGATGGGCGCCGCGCCGCAGGCCTATGCGCTGTGGGACCGCGTCATGACATATAACCCCAAAAACCCAGGCTGGCCGAACCGCGACCGCTTTGTGCTCTCCAGCGGCCACGCGTCCGCGCTTTTGTATTCGCTTTTGCACCTGTACGGCTTTGGCCTTTCTCTTGACGAACTGAAGCGCTTCCGCCAGACCGGCAGCCTGACGCCCGGCCACCCCGAGTACGGCCACACCGTCGGCGTGGAGACGACGACCGGCCCGCTGGGCCAGGGCTTTGCCAATGCCGTGGGCTTTGCGCTTGCCGAAGCGTACCTTGCCGAAAAATTCAACCGCCCGGGCTTTCCCATCGTGGACCACTGCGCGTTTGCCATGTGCGGCGACGGCTGCATGATGGAGG
>CAZUIA010000050.1:0-8606 GCA_964620835.1 uncultured Oscillospiraceae bacterium | reverse complement strand
GGGCATCACGTCCGAGGCCGCGTCGCTGGCCGGCACGCTGAAGCTCGGCAAGCTGATCGTCCTGTACGACGACAACAAGATCACCATCGAGGGCCAGACGGACATCGCGTTTCGCGAAAACGTGGGCCTGCGCTTTGAGGCGTACGGCTGGCACGTGCAGCGCGTTTTGGACGGCAACGATGCGGACGAAATTGAAAAGGCCCTTCGCGCGGCCAAGGCGGACGACCGCCCGTCGCTGATCATCGTATCCTCGATCATCGGGTACGGGTCTGCGCGCGCGGGCAAGGCGTCGGCGCACGGCGAGCCGCTCGGCGCGGAAAACCTGGCCGAGGCCAAGGCGTTCCTCGGCATGCCCGCCGAGCCGTTCACCCTGCCCGAAGCAGTGTACGAGCACACCGCCAAGGCGGCGGCGCGCGGCGCCAAGGCCGAAGGCGCGTGGAGCGAGCTGTTTTCAGCCTATGCCAAAGAGTACCCGGACCTTGCACGCGAATGGGCCGTGTGGCACGACGCAAAGCTTCCGGTGGACCTGATGAACGACGAATCCTTCTGGCAGTTCAGCGGCAAGATGGCCACGCGCAACAGCTCCGGCGAGGCGCTCAACCGCCTGGCCCAGGTCGTGCCCAACCTCATCGGCGGCTCGGCAGACCTTGCGCCGTCCAACAAGTCCAACATGAAGGGCAAGGGCGACTTCTCGGCCGAGGACCGCTCGGGCGCGAACCTGCACTTTGGCGTTCGCGAGCACGCCATGGCCGCCATTTCCAACGGCATGGTGCTGCACGGCGGGCTGCGCGTCTACTGCGCCACGTTCTTTGTGTTCACGGACTACATGAAAAACGCCATGCGCCTGTCCGCCATGATGAAGCTGCCGCTGACGTACATCCTGACGCACGACTCCATCGGCGTGGGCGAGGACGGGCCCACACACCAGCCGGTGGAGCACCTGGCGGGCCTTCGCGCGATCCCCGGCCTCCTGGTGTTCCGCCCGGCGGACAGCCGTGAAACGGCCGCGGCCTGGGTCCTTTCTATGACGGACGGCCGCCCCACCTGCATCGTCTCCACCCGGCAGGACCTGCCTTTGTACGAAAACAGCGGCAAGGAAGCGCTGCGCGGCGGCTACGTCCTCTCCGACTGTGAGGGCGAGCCGGACGTGCTGCTCCTTGCCAGCGGGTCGGAGGTCGAGCCCATGGTGGAGGCGCAAAAGCTGCTGCTTGACAAGGGCGTTCGCGCGCGCGTGGTGTCCATGCCGTGCTTTGCGCTCTTTGACGAGCAGGATGAGGCGTACCGCGAGGCCGTGCTGCCGAAAAAAGTGCGCGCGCGTGTGTCCATGGAGGCGGGCGTCACGCAGCCGTGGTACAAATACGTCGGCTTGGACGGCACGGTGATCGGCATGGACCGGTTCGGCGCGTCGGGCAAGTACGCGGAGCTGTTCCCGCTGTTTGGCTTCACGGCCCAACATGCGGCGGACGAGGCGCTTACATTGCTCGGCCGGTAAGCAGACGGCCGGCGGAGGATGTCGCGCGGGGAAATTTCCCCGGCACGGCATCCTCTTTTTTCACACCCCCGGCATGTTGAAAGAATTCCACGTTTTTTTTCGCTGTGTGACTTTGTCACGGAAGTTCCTCCCGCGGCGCGGTATACTACGGCCATCAGATCAAGGGAGGTTTTGATCATGGCAGCCATCAAACTGACAAAGGACAATTTTCAAAACGAGGTGCTCGAGTCGGCAAAGCCTGTTCTCATAGATTTCTGGGCCCCCTGGTGCGGTCCCTGCCGGATGCTTTCGCCCATCGTAGAGGAGCTTGCGGGCGAAGTCGGCGACAGGGCCAAGGTTGGCAAGGTCAACGTGGACGAGGAGCACGAGCTCGCCTCGCAGTTTCAGGTGATGAGCATTCCGACGCTTGCCGTGATCAAAAACGGCAAGCTGACCGCCACCGCGGTGGGCGTTCGCCCCAAGCGGGATTTACTCAAGCTATTGGAGGAGTGACCATGTTCTTTGGCAAGACCGCCTCGGTTTCGTCCCTGTCCATGGAGGATGCCCGAAGGGAGCTGTCCCAGGACCCCTCCATCTGCCTGATTGATGTGCGCGCCGAGGACGAATACGCCTCGGGCCACATCCCCGGCAGCATCCACTTGCCGCTTCACCGGCTTTCCTTGGCCCCGGGCGTCGTGCCGGGCAAGGACACGCGCGTGTTCGTCTATTGCCTAAGCGGCGCCCGCAGCCGACAGGCCTGCCTTACGCTTGCGAAGCTTGGGTATACAAACGTCACCAACATCGGCGGCATCCTGGACTGGTCCGGGAAAATCGAAAGGATGGTAGGCGTATGAAAACTCTCATCGTGGGCGGGGTGGCGGGCGGTGCCTCCGCCGCCGCCCGCCTCAGAAGGCTGGATGAAAAGGCGGAAATCGTGCTGCTGGAGCGGGGGGAATACATCTCCTACGCCAACTGTGGGCTGCCCTACTATATCGGCGGGGAGATCACGGATGCGGACGATCTGACGCTGCAAACGCCCGAGAGCTTTACCGCGCGCTTTGCCGTGGATGTGCGCGTGCGCCACGAGGTCGTCTCCATCGACCCGGACCAAAAAAGCGTCCGGATCAAAAACCTTGAGACGGGCGAAACATATGACGAGCCCTATGACGACCTGATCCTCTCGCCCGGCGCCGAGCCCGTGCGCCCGCCGCTTCCCGGCATGGACGACGCGCGCGTTTTTACGCTGCGCACCATTCCCGATACCCTCCGCATCCACGGGTATTTGCAGTCCGCAAAGCCCCGAAGCGCGGTTGTGGTCGGGGGCGGCTTCATCGGCCTGGAGATGGCGGAAAACCTCGTTCACGCCGGCGTGTCCGTCACAGTGGTCGAATTTGCCGACCATGTCCTCGGCCCGCTTGACCGGGACGTTGCGTGCGAAGTCCACCGGTACCTCCGGCATGAAGGCGTCAGCCTGCTGCTTGGCCGCGCCGTACAGGCGTTTTATCCAAGCGCTTCCCATCTGGAGGTGGAGCTTTCCACCGGCGAACGCCTCCGCGCCGATATGGCCGTGATGTCCGTGGGCGTGCGGCCGGACACCGCGTTCCTTCAAAGCTCCGGCATCAAGCTGAATGCGCGCGGCGCAATCCTGGTCGACGCGCACATGCGCACCTCCCGGGAGCACATCTACGCCGTGGGCGACGCGGTGGAGGTTACGCACCTGGTCACAGGGCTTCCGGCGTTCATCCCCTTGGCCGGCCCGGCCAACAAGCAGGGCCGCATCGCGGCGGACAATGTGTTCGGCCTTGAAAGCACCTACCAGGGCACGCAGGGCTCCTGTGTCGTCAAGCTCTTTGACATGACCGTGGCCACCACGGGCCTGAACGAGATGGCGGCCAAGGCGGCCGGGCTGTCGTTCGGCAAGCTCTACACCCACCACGCGGCGCACGCCACCTACTATCCGGGCGCGCGCAACATGAACGTCAAAACGCTGTTTGACGCAAAGACCGGGCGCATCCTGGGCGCGCAGATCGTAGGGTTTGAGGGCGTTGACAAGCGCTGCGACGTGCTCGCCACAGCCATCCGCGCCAACCTGACGGCGTATGACCTGGCCGAATTGGAGCTTTGCTACGCGCCGCCCTATTCCTCTGCCAAGGACCCGGTCAACATGATCGGCTATTCCATCGAAAACCTGTTGACGGACAAGGTACGCCAGTTTCACTGGCACGACGTGGCCGCCGCGCAGCAGAATGCAAGCGCCCTGCTGCTGGACGTTCGCACGCTCGGGGAATACGAACAAGGGCACATCGAGGGCGCCGTGCACATCCCGCTTGACGACCTCAGGCAAAGGCTTTCGGAGCTTGACCGCGCAAAGACGCTCTATACTTACTGCCAAAGCGGGCTGCGCAGCTACATCGCCTGCCGGATCCTTTCACAAAACGGGTTTGACTGCCTGAACCTGTCGGGCGGGTACCGCCTGTATGAGATGGTGACGGGCGAAAGCGCGTTTGACGCCGCGCCCACGCACCCCTGCGGGCTCAAGATCTGACCCTGTGTGACCTTGTCACAGAACCGGGGCCCCTTCCCCGCTATACTAAGCACAGAAGCAAGCTCAAGCGAGCCAAATGAAAAGGAGAATGCAAAATGGAAGAGATCAAAACGACGAGAATGCCCTTGATCGGCGATACGGCGCCCGCCTTTACGGCCAAGACCACACAGGGTGACATCAACTTTCCCGAGGACTACAAGGGCAAATGGGTGATCCTGTTCTCCCACCCGGCTGACTTTACGCCCGTTTGCACCACCGAGTTCATGACCTTTGCGTCCATGGCCGACGAGTTCAAGGCACTCAACACCGAACTGGTCGGGCTTTCGGTCGATTCCCTGTACGCCCACATCGCGTGGCTGCGCAAGATCCAGGAACTGGAGTGGAACGGGAAAAAGAACATCGAGGTCAAGTTCCCGCTGATCGAGGACATCCGCATGGACGTCGCCAACAAGTACGGCATGATCCAGCCGGGCCAGTCGAACACCCAGGCGGTGCGCGCGGTGTTCATCATCGACCCGGATGCCAAGATCCGCACCATTTTGTACTATCCGCTCAGCACCGGCCGCAACTTTGACGAGATCAAGCGCATCATCCTGGCGCTGCAAAAGGCGGACCGCGACAGCGTGGCCACGCCGGCCGACTGGCGCCCCGGCGACGACGTGATCGTGCCCACCGCCGGCTCATGCGGCACCGCCAAGGAGCGCATGCAAAACCAAAACGACGACCAGTACTGCCTGGATTGGTTCATGTGCTTCCGCAGGGAAAAGAAATAAGAAAACCGGCAAACCCAGCCCGTTTTTCCCCTCCTTGTTGAAATCCCAGCGCGCAGGCCTTATACTGAAAGCGTATCAGGCCTGCTTTTTTGCGGGGAAATCGGGAGGCGCGCATGAAAAAGGCTCCGGTCGGTCTGGAAGACCTGTTTCCGTGCTGGGAAAAGCTGACCCCATCCCAACAGCTTTCCCTCAGGGAGCGCACGCAGGCGCGGCGCTTTGTCAAAGGACAGCGGCCGCACCAGGGCAGCGGCGACTGCGCGGGGCTGTTCCTGATCCGGGAGGGGCTTCTGCGCGTGTTCATCCTCTCGCAGAGCGGCAAGGAGGTCACGCTGTACCGCCTGTTCGCGTGGGATATCTGCCTGTTTTCTGCCTCCTGCATCATGAAAAACATCCACTTTGACCTGCATGTGGAGGCGGAAAAGGATACCGACGCGCTCATCGTCCCGGCCGACGCGTATGAAAGCCTCGCCAAGGCCTCGCTGCCGGTGGCGGAGTATACGAACCAGCTCATCGCGGCCCGCTTTTCTGACGTCATGTGGGTCATGGAGCAGATCCTTTTCACCAGCTTTGACAGCCGCCTGGCCGCCTTTTTGCTGGAGCAAAGCGTCATTGAGCAGTCCCACGACCTGCCCATCACGCACGAGGAGATCGCGCGCCATTTGGGCAGCGCGCGGGAAGTGGTGACCAAAATGCTCAACTACCTCGCCAGCGAGGGGATGCTCCGGCTTTCCCGCGGCAGGGTACGGCTCCTGGACGAAAAAAAGCTGCGCGCGCTCGTGCAGTGATCGCTTTTCCCCTTCGCCAAAACCGACAGCCCCGCCGCTTGCCGCCAAAGCGTTGGCAAACGGCGGGGCGTTTTCCGCCCGCACACTTGACAAACCGCCCGAATATAAGTATATTAGTAATCTTGAATATTCCAAAGGGGGGATCGGCATGCAAGCAAGCAAGAAGGTGGCCTCGGTGCTGACAAAGGAATGCGTCGCCTGCGGGGCGTGCGCCAAAAGCTGCCCGCTGGGGGCGATCTATGTATACAAGGGGCTTTACGCCGCGGTGGACCCCGCCAGGTGCGTGGGCTGCGCAAAGTGCGTCAGGGCGTGCCCGGCCGGGGTCATCTCCACCATTGCCCGGGAGGTTTGCGTTCCATGCTGAAAAAGAAGCGCTGGTATGGTTATCTGTGGATCGCGTCGGCCGTGTACCTGGCCCTTGGGTTTTTCAACATCCTCTTTGCGTGGCTGGGGCTGATCTGCTTCGTCGCGCCCCTTGCGATTTCGCTTCTGAAGGGCGACAAGGCCTACTGCGGCAAATACTGCGGCCGCGGACAGCTCTTTGAGCTGCTCGGCGGCACCCTGGGCCTTTCCCGGAAAAAAGCCCCGCCGAAGTTCCTTCGGTCCAAATGGTTCCGGTATGGGTTTCTCACCTTCTTCATGGGCATGTTTCTCCTGATGCTCTACGCGACCTGGCGTGTCTTTGCCGGCAGGCCGCTTCAGGAGGCGGTGACGCTCCTGTGGGTGTTCAGGCTTCCCTGGAACTGGGTCGACACCTCCTTCGCGGCGCCCTGGGTGGCGCAGTTTGCCTTCGGGTTTTACGGCGTGATGCTCACCTCCACGGTGCTGGGCCTTGTGACGATGTTGCTGTTCAAGCCCCGCTCCTGGTGCGTGTACTGCCCGATGGGCACCATGACGCAGGGCATCTGCCAACTCAAGCACAGAAAAGAGATTCGAAATGGAAAGAAAAGCGAAGCATCTCAGCGAGCTGCTGAAAGTCCTGGCCAATGAAAACCGGCTGCTGATCCTGTGCGAGCTGATCAAGGGGCCGAAAGCCGTCGGCAAGCTTGGCGAAAAGGTGCCCGCCATCACCCAGCCGGCGCTTTCCCAGCATCTTTCGCTCCTAAAGGCGCACGGGATCCTGGATTGTACCAAATCGGGCCAGAGCGTCACGTATTTCATCGCCGACCACCGGGTGGAGGCGGTGATGTCCGCATTGAAAGAACACTATTGCCAAAGCGAGGAGGATGCCCTATGAAAGCAAAAGCCGTTGCGGTCGCGCTACTCCTGCTGAGCCTGGTGCCGCTGTCCGGCTGCGCGAAAAGCGGCGCCGGCACCGACGAAGCGCAGCCTACGCCTACCGAAGCCCCCGCGCCCGTCTACCAAAAGATCAGCGCGGAGGATGCCTACCGGAGGATGCGGGAGGACGCCCCGTATATCCTGGTCGACGTGCGCACGCAAGCGGAGTTTGACACCGGATACATCGAAGGCGCCATTCTGCTGCCGGACTATGAAATTGAGAAAAAGGCCAAGGAACTGCTGCCCGACCCGGACGCGGTGATCCTGTTATACTGCCGCAGCGGGCGCAGAAGCGCCGAAGCGGCCCAAAAGCTCTTGGACCTCGGGTATACCAACGTGTACGACTTCGGCGGCATCATCGACTGGCCGTACGAAACGGTCGGCGGGGGCATGTAACCGCCGTGCCGCGGATGGGCCGATACATTTTCAAACCGCCATCTTTTTTTGCCGGGTCCGGCGTCTGAGAGAGACAACGGCCCGCAAAAGGGGTATACCATACGTAGAGACAGACGCTTGCCGGCGCGCCCATACCCACATAAGGGAGGAATGGAACCATGTCAAAGATCCGCTTTGTCAAGGCAAGGGAGATTCTGGATTCCCGCGGGAATCCGACGGTGGAGGTCGATGTCGGGCTGGAAAGCGGGGCCTTCGGGCGGGCCGCCGTGCCTTCGGGCGCCTCGACCGGCACGAGGGAAGCGGTGGAGCTTCGCGACCAGGACAAGGGCCGCTACCGGGGAAAGGGCGTTCAAACCGTCGCAGAGAGCGTGCAAAGGCTCATCGCCCCCGAGATCGTAGGGCTTGACGCGCTGCATCAGCGGGAAATCGACCGCCTGCTCATCGCGCTGGACGGCACAGGAAACAAGTCAAGGCTCGGCGCCAACGCGATCCTGGGCGTTTCCCTCGCGGTGGCGAAGGCGGCCGCGGCCGCCGTACACCTGCCCCTGTTTTCCTACCTCGGCGGCCCGAACGCGCACGAGCTGCCCGTGCCCATGATGAACATCCTAAACGGCGGAAAGCATGCCGACAACACCGTGGACGTGCAGGAATTCATGATCATGCCCCTCGGCGCGGACAGCTTCGCCGCCGCGCTTCGGATGTGCGCCGAGGTGTACCAGACGCTCAAGGGTGTCCTGAAGGACCGGGGAATGAGCACGGCGGTGGGCGACGAGGGCGGCTTTGCGCCGGACCTGAAGACCAACGAGGACGCGCTCAAGCTGATCGTTCAGGCGATTGAAAAGGCTGGCTACCGGCCCGGCGAGGACATCTCCATCGCCTTGGACCCCGCCGCGTCCGAGCTTTACCAGGGCGGCCTGTATGTGTTTGAGGGAGAAAAGGCGCGCCTTAGCAGCGAGGAAATGGTCGCGCTGTACGCGGACTGGGCGGACAGATACCCGATCGTCTCTCTGGAGGACGGCCTGGCCGAGGACGACTGGGCGGGCTGGGCCGCGCTGACGGCAAAGCTTGGCGGCAAGCTGCAGCTGGTGGGCGACGATATCTTTGTCACCAACCCCGAAATCCTTCGCGAAGGCATCCGCCGAAACATCGCCAACTCCATCCTCATCAAGCCAAACCAGATCGGCACGCTTTCCGAAACCCTCGACACCATCCAGATGGCGCACAGGGCCGGGTACACCACGGTCATCTCCCACCGCTCCGGCGAAACGGAGGACACGACCCTCGCGGACATCGCCGTGGCGGTCAACGCCGGGCAGATCAAAAGCGGCGCCCCGTGCCGGACCGAGCGCATCGCCAAG
>CAZUIA010000049.1:0-15328 GCA_964620835.1 uncultured Oscillospiraceae bacterium | reverse complement strand
ACGACGTGGAAACCCTGTCGGAATTCTACTCGGACGTGCTGGTCAACCTGTTTCGGGACGGGGTGCTGCTGCTTTCCATCGTAGCCGCGATGCTGATGATGGACTGGCGCCTGGCGCTCATCTCGTTTGCCGCGCTGCCGCTCATCCTGCTGCTGACGCTGCTGGTGCGTGCCAGGCTCCGGCGCAATTTCATCGAGATGAAGAAGCTCATCGGCAGCATCAACGCCTTTTTTGCCGAGAACCTGGCCGGCATGCGCATCGTGCAGGCGTTCAACCGGCAAAAGGAAAAGCTGAAAGAGTTCGCTGCCCTGAATGACAGCTATTTCAAGACCACCGTCGTGCAGGTCACGATGAACAGCCTCCTTCGCCCGGCGATGGAGGTGATCAACGGGCTTTCCGTCGCGCTGCTGATCTGGTATGCCTGTCAGCGGATTCTGGGCTTTGAGACGACCGGCGCGGGCGCCGCGCTTGAAATCGGCATTCTGTACGCGTTCACGGACTACATCAAGCGCTTCTTTGAGCCGATCAACGATCTGGCGGAGAAGTACACCACGGTGCAAAGCGCGCTGGTTTCCTCCGAGCGCATCGACGCGCTGCTTTCGGACCCGGCGCAGGAAGCGCTCAAGGACGGCAAGCACGTGGGCGCGGTGCGCGGCGAGATTGAGTTTCGGCACGTGTGGTTTGCGTATGAGAAAGAGGACTGGGTTTTAAAGGACGTCAGCTTTACCGTCAAGCCCGGGGAGAAGGTGGCGTTCGTCGGCGCCACCGGCGCGGGCAAGAGCACGATCATCCAATTGATCTCCAGGCTCTATGCGCCGCAGCGCGGGCAGATCCTCGTCGACGGCGTGCCGCTTTGCGACTGGCGGCTTTCCGACCTTCGCCGCGGCATTTCGGTCGTCCTGCAGGATGTGTTCCTGTTTGCCGGCACCATCGCCGACAACGTGCGCATCGCCGAACCCATGCCCGACGCGAAGATCCGCGACGCGCTCAAGACGGCTCTTGCCGATTCGTTCGTGAATCGCCTACCCAAGGGCATGCACACGGAGCTTGGCGAGCGCGGCGGCACGCTCTCCCAGGGGGAGCGGCAGCTTCTGTCGTTCGCGCGGGCCATCGCGCACGATCCGGCCATCCTGGTCCTGGACGAGGCGACGGCCAGCATCGATACGCAGACGGAAAAGCGCATTCAGCAATCCATCCTGCGCATCTCGGAGCACCGCACGGCCATTTTCATCGCGCACCGCCTGTCGACCATCACGCACTGCGACAGGATCTATGTCATCCATGGCGGCGAAATCATCGAAAGCGGCGACCACGAGGCGCTGCTTTCCCAGAACGGAGCGTATGCCGCGCTGCTCCGGGAAAAGGCCGGTTGACGAATTTTCGCGAAAAATCATTAAAAATTAACAGTTGATTCCGCCTGTGATTCGTTTATACTGTATGAAAACAGGCTTTTTTCGTATGGATGACAAAATTCGCGCCATGTGGTATACTGTGGGTTGATCGATGGGGAGGGAACGCAAGTGCTGGGAAATTTTTTCAATTCGTTCTATTATGGGAAAGCGGGGAAGGGCGATTATAACCCCGAAAACCTGCCGGCCAACCGCGTGCAGCTTTTCTTTGAAACGCTGCGCGTCAGGTGGAGCGCGCTAGTCAAGCTGAACCTGCTGTACATGCTCTTTTGGCTTCCCGCGCTTTTGTGGACAGCCTGGAACTTTCTGGCGATGCAGAACATGCTTTCCATGAACGCCGCCGGCGAGCTGCTGGACGGTGAGCTAGCCGAGAAGATGCTTGGCCTTTTGTGGATGTGGCTGTTGATCTTGGCGCCGTGTATCGCGATCACGGGGCCGGCGACCGCCGGCGTCAGCTATGTGACGCGCAACTGGGCGCGCGACCAGCACAGCTTTATGCTCAGCGATTTCAAGGACGCGTTTAAGGAAAACTGGAAACAGGCGCTTTTGATCTCCTCCATCACGGGCGTGCTGCCGGTACTGGTGTTCGTTTGCTACCGGTTTTACGGCCAGCTCACGTCGACCAACGGCATGGTGTTCATCGTCCCGCAGATGCTGGTGGTGGTGCTGGGCATCCTATGGCTTTTGGCGCTGCAGCTTTTGTACACGCTGATGGTGACCTATACGCTGCCCTTTCGGCACCTGATCCGAAACGCGTTCATCCTTTCCATCGGCAAGCTGCCGCTGTCGGTAGGCATCCGGTTGCTTACGCTCGTCATTCCGGCGGTCGCGCTTTCGGTCGCCTGGATCTTCCCGGACGCGAGCGCGTACGCGCTGCTGGCGCTGGTGCTGTATACGCTCCTGTTCGGCTTTGCGTTCAACCGGTTCCTGTACGCCTCCTACGCCAACGCGGTGTGCGAGCGCTACATCAACCCCAAGATCGAGGGCGCGAAGGTGGGCATGGGCCTTCGCCAGACGACCGAGGACGACTACGAGATCGATCCGACGATGCCCCAGCCGGTCCCGAGGGACGACGGCGAAAAATGATGTACGAGGCGTTCGCCGGCGTATACGACGCGCTGATGGCGCAGGTGGATTACCGGGGCTGGGCGGACTATTACCTGGCGCTTTGCGAAAGAAGCGGCGTGACCGTCCGGCGTGCGGCCGACGCGGCGTGCGGGACGGGCAGCCTGACGGTCGAGCTGGCCGCGCGCGGCGTGACGATGACCGGGCTTGACCTGTCGATGGACATGCTGCGCGTGGCGAGCGAAAAAGCGCGCAAGCAGGGGATGCAAATTCCCTTTGTGCGGCAGGATATGCGTCGGATGCTGCTGCACCGGCCGATGGACGCGGTGTTTTGCGCGTGCGACGGCGTCAACTATCTGACGCGCCTTTCGGATGTGAAGGCTTTTTTGGAGGCCGCCTACCGGGCGCTTCGCCCGGGCGGCGGACTGTTTTTTGATGTGTCCACTCGGCGAAAGCTGGAGGAGCGCCTGGGCAACAACTGCCTGGGCGACGACGGCGAGACGGTTTCCTATTTGTGGCAAAACCACTACCACGCCCCTTCCCGCACGCTGCAGATGGACCTGACCCTTTTTGTCCGCCAGGCGGACGGGCGGTACGCGCGCTTTTTGGAGACGCATTTTCAGCGCGCGCACGAAGAGGAGGAGCTTGCCTCCCTGCTTGAAGAAGCGGGGTTTGCGCACATCCGGGCGTATGGCGACCGGACCTTTTCGCCGCCCTCCCAAAAGGACGAGCGCATGCATATGGCGGCCGTGCGGGCCGAGTAGGAGGAGCATGGAAAAAAAGATTGCGATGGGCAGGCTGCTCCGGGGCGTGCTGCAGGGCGGCCTGGCGCGGGTGCTGCTCTGCGACACCACGGCCATGGCGCAGCTTTCAAGGGAGCAGCACGGGGCGAGCAACGTCTGCACGGCGGCGCTCGGGCGGGGGATCAGCGCGGCGGCGCTGCTCACGGCCGCGGCCGAGAAGGAGGCGGGCAGCCTCACGCTGACCTTGAAGGGCGGCGGTCCGGCGGGCGCGCTGGTCGTTTCCGGCCACGGGCGGCGCATCAAGGCGTATGTCGACCACCCGGACACGGTGCTTCCGCTTCGATCGGACGGAAAGCTGGACGTGGGCGGCGCGCTCGGAAAGGACGGCCTGCTCACCGTGGTGCGCGATCTGGGGCTCAGGGAGCCGTATATCGGCCAAAGCCCCCTGCAAAGCGGCGAGGTGGCCGAGGACGTCGCCCATTATTGCCTGATGAGCGAACAGCAGCCGACGCTGTGCGCGCTGGGCGTGCTGGTGAAGGAAACGGTGCTTTCCTCGGCCGGGCTACTGGTGCAGCCCCTGCCGGGCTGCGGGGAGGAAACCCTTAGCGCGCTGGAAATTCGCTCGCCCGTGTATGCCGACATCAGCGCGCACCTGCTGGAAATGCCGCTGGAAACGCTATTCGAGGCGTTCTTCAGGGGGCTTGCGCCCGAAATCCTGGCAATCGAGGGGCTGACGTATGCCTGCGACTGTACGCGCGAGCGCATGGAGCGGGTGCTCCTGTCGCTGGGGCGCGCGGAGCTTGAGGACATGATCCGCACCCAGCGCGGCGCGGAAATCACCTGTCACTTCTGCCAGACGCGGCATACGTTTACAGAGGACGAACTTCGCGCGCTGCTTAACCAGGCTTGAATGCCGAATCGGTTTGCGCGATAGACTATAGGAGCGGATTGCGCCGCTTCTGCCGCGAAAGCGCGGCTTTGGCGGCGGTGCAAGGAGAGGTGCATGGAAAACAAGGCGACAAAGGGCCAGGTGCTTCCTTTTGCCCGTAGCGCGGGGTATTTGCGGCGGCTTGCCGTCAAGCAGCGCGAGCGGGGAAAGCTCCTCCAGGCGCTGGAGTTGCTTCGGCTCAGCCTGCAAAAAGAACCCGAAAACGCGGAAACGCTGTTGGAGATGGCGGGCACGTACGCCAAAATGCAGTGCCCCGCGCTTTCCAACCGCGCGCTGTTTCCGCTGATGAAAAACGAGGCGGTCGCCGCCGAGTGCTTTTACGGCGCGGGCTGCAATTTTTACGCGATGCGGATGCCAGCCCCCGCGCGGGACTGCCTGGTTCTGTACCTGCAAAAACAGCCCGACGGTCGGTTCTCATCGGAGGCGGTGGAGCTGATCGAGGCGATCGACGAAATGGCCGAGGAGGAAAAGCAGAGCCAGTCCGAGCACAGCGGCCGCATCGGCCGGGCGCTGGATGCGCTGGACGCGGGCAAGGCGAAGCTGGCCGTGCGCTTGATGCGGCGGGCGCTTTCCGTCGCCAGGAAAAGCGCGGGCGCGCACGCGCTGTTATCGTTTGCGCACCTGAGCGCGGGGGACGCGCGCGCGGCGCTTGACAGCGCGCGCACGGCGCTCAAATGCGACAAGCAGGACCTGCGCGCCCTGTGCGCCATGGCGGCCGCGCTCAAGAAAAGCTGCGCCGGCGAGGCCGCGGACGCGTATCTGGCCCGCGCGATTGACCGCATGGAAAGCGACGAGGATACCCAGCTTGTCTGCCAAACGGCCTGCGAAATGGGCGAGCACGCGTGCGTGCGCTCCGTTCTCAAGCGAACGGAAGCCGACGCGCCGTTTGCCGATGAGCTTTTGCACCTGCTCGCCACGGCCTGCTACAACGCCGGAGACACGGAGGAGGCCATCCGCCGCTGGAAGCTGCTTCGCCGCATCAACCCGATGGATTCCGTGGCCGAATACCGCCTGAAAATGGCCGAGGCCGGACGCCTCCCCGCGCAGATTTCCTATCTTCGCCAGGTGCCGCTCTCGGAAACCCTGGCCCGGCTCGGCCGCCTGCGCGGCTGGGTGCAGGAGGGGGCGGACGCGCTGCGGAACCGGTTTGAGGAGGACGCGGCGCTGGAAAGCCTGCTCCGCTGGGGGCTTTTGTCCGCGGAGCAGGGCATTCCCCAGGCCATGATCGGGGTTTTGACGACGCTTCGCGGGCCGCGCGCGCGCGACGCGCTGCAGGACCTGCTGTGCGAGATCGGCTATCCGGACGAACTGAAGCACAACGCGCTCGCGGCGCTGTGCCTGATGGGCGTGCGGGGCCCGTTTTACGCGCTGATGGGCGATCGACTTACGCTGGTGCATGTGTCCAGGGCGGAAATGGACCGGCAAAGCCCCCGCATCCAATCGCTGCTGCGCCTTTTGCGCCAGCGGCTCGGCAACCTGACGGATAGCGAGGGGCAATACCTGGAGGCGCTGTGCCGGGCTGCCGCTTCCCAGGAAGGCTCCTGGCCGCCCGCCTTTCGCGCGCGCGCGATCGAGCTTGCGTTTGGCCTTGGGCGCGGGGAGAAGCGCATGCTCCCGGCAAAGCCCGCGGAGCGGCGAAAGCTCGAAAGATTTGCGTCCCGGATTCTCAAGGAGGCCAAAGGCCATGAAATGCATCAACTTTGACGAACGGTTTGAGCGCTACGCCACCGCCTGGATGCGCAAGAACGCCGCCAAATACCAAAACAACCTGGACCGCATGGAAGCGAAGGTGCCGGAAGTTTACCTGCAGTGGCTGAACGAGCCGGCGGACTGGCTGGACGGTGAAACGCCGGGCGGGTATTTTTTGCGCTACACGGATCCGGAGGCGCTGATTGCGTGGATGCGCGAGTACTACAGTCGGAAGGTGCCGGTGCCGGACCAGCTTCTGGAGCGCCTGACCGCGCTGGGGCCCGGCGCGGAGCGCGCGCTGCTTTCGCTTTTGACGGATGAATCCGCGCCGAAGGAGGCGCGGTTGACCGCCATCTCGCTGCTCTCGGAGATGGAGAGCGCCGCGCCCAGGGACCAGTACATCGCCTGGATCGCCAGGCGGCAGGAGCGGGATGAGCGCGCGGATCTGGCGGCGGAGGCGCTCATCGCCATGGGGCGGCCCGTCGTGCCGGCGGTGCTGCGCGCCGTCGAGGGCGCGACGCGCGCCGGGCGCGAAACGTTCCTGGACGTTTTGTGCAACTTTCCAGGGGAAGAAGCGATCTACGCCCTGGCCATCTCCCTGTTCGAGCAGGATCCATCGCGGCGGGCGCTGTACGCCTCTTTCCTCGGGAAGCTGGGCGACGCCCGGGCCCTCGGTCCGCTTCGCGAGGCCATCGAGGACGCTTCGCTTTCGTATCTGGACTTTATCGAGCTTCGAAACGCCATGGAGGCGCTCGGCGGCGAAGCGCCGGTCGAACGCGAATTTGCCGGGGATCCGTACTACGAGACCATGCGCAGGATGGATTGAGCGCTCCCATCCGTTAAATGAACGCGAAAGAAAACAGCGCGGGAGGCATCTTTTTGACCTGCAAAGGCTGCGGCAAGACGATAGACGACAGGCATATACAGTGCCCGCATTGCGGCAAAAAGCAAATCGCGGGGCGGCGTGAGCCTGCCGTGCAGAGCGACGCCGCGAGGCTATACCACGCGCAGATCCAGGCGGGCATGCGGGGAGAAACCACCGGCCAGCCCGTCTTGCGCAGAGGCAGAGCCCCGCAGTCTGGGGCCGCCGCGCCCAAGGCGGCGAAAAAAAACGCCGCGGACATGCCGCGCCGCGCGTCCGAGCGGCCTGCGAAAGCCTCGCAAAGCCATAGCGGCGGAAGGTCCGCCCGGTCCATGCCGCCAAGCGGCGCGCAGCAAAGGCCGCGCGTCCATCAGGCCACAGGCGCGCCTCGCATGGTCCGCCGGTATGAATACCCTTCGATCGAACCGGAACTTCGAAGCTACGACACCTTCAACTGGATACGCCTGTGCATCGTCGCGTTTGTTTGCGTGCTGATTCTAACCGTCGGCCTGTACGTTTTTTTATCGCGCACGTCGGTCGGGCAATACTGGTTGGCGTCCATGGGCCGGGACGCCTCGTTTGAGGCGTATCACGACCTGGGGCGGCGGCTGATGACGGAAGGGTCGATCTCCCGCGCCGTGAACGCGCTGGAAGTCGCGCAGGCCAAAGAGCCGAACCATTTCGACGTGCTGTTGGACCTCGGCAAAGCATACCAGGGCAACAACCAGAGCGACCGCGCGGAAAAGGCCTATACGCGCGCCATCCAGTTTTATCCCAAGCACCCGGAGCCGTACCGCCTGCTCATCAACCTGCTGCTCGACGAGGACCGAAGGGTGGAGGCCCTTCAGGTGATCGAGCTGGCGATGGCCGAGTGCGATGAAGCGATGTTTTCGCCGATGCAGGTTCAATTGCTGCCCAAGATGCCGACCGTCGCGCCGCTGGGGGGCCATTTCAAAGAAGAAATCGATATCGTGCTGGACGTAAAGGATGACGGCGCGACCATCCTGTATTCGCTCACGGGCGGAGATCCGATCGCGGAGGGAACCGTCTATACGCCCGGGCAAAAGCTTCACCTGACCGAGGAAAACGGCGGCATGTGGAAGCTGCGCGCCGTATCCGAGAAAAACGGCATGTACAGCAAGGAGCAGGTGCAGACCTACACGATCAACAAGCCGCTGCCGGACGCGCCCAAGTCAAGGCTCAAATCCGGCACATATCCCACCGTCAAAAGCGTTCCCCTCTACCATGACGCCGGCGAGATGGTCACGATCTATTACACGGTGGACGGCACCGAGCCGACCGTCCAGTCGAAAAAATATGAAGAGCCGATCCAGCTTGGCATCGGCAGAACGCTGCTGCGCGCCATCGCGGTCAACGAGGAGGGCAAGGTGTCGCCCGAGCTGTCCATTGAGTACAAATGCGAGGGAAGATCGCAGTCCGCCATGAACGAAAAGGATGTCATTGACAAGCTGACGCTGTACAAGACCACGCGCGGCGACTTCATCAAGGCATACGGCGAGCCGCAGTCCGAACAGCCGGATGGGCAGGACGTGCGGGGAACCTATACGAAGCTTTCGTATGCCTTTGGATACGCGGTGTTCCTGGACCAGGGCGACAGCAAAGAGCCCGTGCTGGCCGAGCTGTCCACGAAAAGCCCTTCCTTTTCCGGCCCGCGCTCCACGGGCGTCGGCAAGCCCATGGAGGACGTGATTGACGCGTTTCGAAACGAAGGGCGCGAGGCCAACGCGGCGGGCAACCGCGTGCTCTATAAGCTGGACAAGAACCGCATCGGCCTGTGCGACAGGCTGGAAGGCGAGGGGCAGTACAAGATCAGCTACTTTCTCCAGCTGGACAACAAGCAGATCGTGGAGCTGACGTATTACGTTTCAGGCGGGCTCGTGACGCAGATGGATTGGTTCCGGTATGATTTGCGGTAAAGGCGCATAGCTTTCTCCGACAGGAGGGAGCGTATGCGGTCTAACCGGCAGGGGGAAATACAAGCCGCGTTCGCTTTGGTCGCCGCGGTGATAGGCGCAGGCTTCGCGTCGGGGCGCGAGATCATGCGCTTTTTTAGCGTCTTTGGTCCCTGGTCCTGGGCGGGGTGCGTGCTGGCCGCGCTGCTGCTGGCCGGCTTTTCCGCGTGGGCGGCCGCGCTTGCCAACCGCCTTCATGCGTATGATCTGGCGACGCTCTGCCTGCGCGCGCTGGGCGGCGCCGGTGGCCGCGTCGCGGCTTGGCTCAACGGCACGCTGGTGACGGTGACCGCCGGCGCGATGATCGCCGCGATGGGGGAACTGGCGGCGCTTTCGCTGCCCATCCAAAACGCGTACGCGGTCGGGGTGGCATGCACGCTGGTGGTCGGAGTCCTCCTGGCCTACCGTGGGCTTTCCGCCATCGCGGCGGTTGGCGGCTGGCTTTTGCCGACCTGCCTGGTGCTCTACTTTCTGCTGCTTCGCCAGGACGCGCCGCGGGCCGTCCTGTCGGTCGAGCCAATCAACGCCTGGCGCGCGCTGCCGCTTTCGTTCGCGTACGCGGCGATGAACGCCGCCCTTGGCGCCGGGGTGCTGTGCGAGCTTGGCGTCGGCCGAGACACGCGGGGCATCGTCCGCACGTGCGCGCTTGCGGGCGCGCTGCTGCTTTTGATGCTGCTGCTTGGAAACGCGGTGTTCATCCGGCACGTGGACACCTTGCGCGACGCGGCGCTTCCGGTGGTGATGCTGTCGCGCTCTTTGGGCGCGGCTGGCTATTGGCTTTGCATCGCCGTACTCTCGCTCGCGGTGATGTCCACGCTGGTGGCGCTGCTGCGGACGCTGGAAAGGATGACGGCCCGCTTTGTGCCGCCGCGCATGAGCTGGCCGCTGGCTGTCCTGCTGCCGCTCCTGGCGGGCCTCACGGGGTTTGACACGCTGATTGGCGGCGCGTATCCGCTCCTTGGGGTGGCGAGCACGCTCTTGTTTTTCGCGATGATCGTAAAGCCGCTTGGCATGCGCGCGAAAAACCAGGAAGGCCGCGACCTGTGCGCATGCGAAAACGCGCGCGGGGGCAAGGCCGAACGGATCAAGTCCGGATCGACGCCTTTTGCGAAGATGTGATCCCCGCTGTTTTGCCCGGGCCGCCCGCGCGTTTGATCCTTTGAGGCTACGCCCGGCGCTTCGTGCCGGTGTGGATCCCTTGCGCTAGGCAAGGCGGATCGAGTTCGCTGTGCGCTTCGGCGGCTTTATCGCCGCCGGAATGCTTCGTTCGTTCCTCTGATCTCAAATACATCCGGGCCCCGAAAATGAAAGCCCGGTTGAACGGACGAAACGGTCGAGGCCTTCCGGACGTACGCCTCGCGCCGCGCGCACCATGCGTTTTTCACGCTGATTTCGAGCGATTGCATCAAAAATATGAATTGCGCAGCCTCCTGCGTTGTGATATGCTCAAGCAGATCGCACGGAGGAGGCAGCTTTCCATGCAATTGCTCTACGGTACCTATAACCCCGCCAAGCTGGCCGTCATGCGCGAATGGCTTTCGCCGCTTGGCGTGGAGCTGATCGGCCTGTCCGAACTGAAAAATCCCCCGCCGCAAGCGGAAGAGGCGGGCGAAACCCCGCTGGAGAACGCGCGCGGCAAGGCGACGGCCTACCGGCGGGCGACCGGGCTCATGACGCTGGCAGCCGATTCCGGGCTTTATCTGGATGGCCTGCCCGACGAGCTTCAGCCCGGCGAGCACGTGCGCCAAACGCCGGACAAGCGGCGCATGGACGACGAGGAGATGATCGCCCATTATCGGGCGCTTGCTGCATCGCTTGGCGGCAGGGCTGTCGCGCGGTATCGAAACGCGCTGTGCATCGCGTTCCCCGATGGACGCATGATGGAGCGGTTTGACGACAGCGTCGCCTCCGAGCCGTTTTATTTGGTGGACACACCGCACGAACGCCGAACGCCCGGATTTCCGCTGGACTCGCTCTCGGTCGAGATACGGTCCGGAAAGTATTACTACGATTTGGCCGCTGAGCGGGCCAATCAGAAAAATGCGGCCGGCAAAGGATATTGCCGCTTTGTGCAGGAGGCGCTTTTGCTTCTATGACGACGCATCCGTTTACGTATGAAAGCGCGATCGCCTATATCCACGGCGCCTATGGGCAGGGCGCCAAGGACGGGCTGAACAACATGCGCCTGCTGCTTGAGCGGCTTGGGAATCCGCAGGATCGGTTTCCCTCCATTCACGTGGCGGGAACGAACGGCAAGGGTTCGGTCTGCGCGTTTTTGCACGCGGCGCTGACCTGTTCGGGCTACCGGACGGGGCTATATACCTCGCCGTTTTTGCAGCGATATAACGAGCGGATGCGTGTGGGCGGCGTTCCGATCGCGGACGATGCGCTTGCCCGGCTGGTGGAACGGGTTGCTGCGGAGGTAGACGCTCTTCGCCAGGTCGGCGTTCGCCCAACGGAGTTTGAAATCGGCACCGCGCTTGCGTTTTTATACTTTGCCGAGGAACAGGTGGACATCGCCGTCGTGGAGGTGGGCCTGGGCGGGCGGCTTGATCCCACAAACGTCATCACGCCGCTGGTCTCCGTCATCGCTTCCATCGGGCTTGACCATATGCGCGTGCTGGGCCATACGCCGGAGGCGATCGCGCGGGAAAAGGCGGGCATCGCCAAGCGGGGCGTGCCGCTGGTGCTGTCCGCGCAGGCATCGGAAGGGGTGCGTGAGGTCATCCTAGAAACATGCAGGGCGAAAGGCGCGCCGCTTTACCTCGCAAAACCGGCCGTCGGTTTGGCGCTCGGGTTGGCGGGCGCACACCAGGCGTATAACGCGGGCACGGCTTGGGAGGCGCTTTCACAGCTGCGCCGCGCGGGCTGGAACATGCCGGACGCGAGCATTTTGGAGGGATTTCGCCGGGTGCGCTGGCCGGGCCGCCTGGAGTGGGTGGATGTCTCCCCGCCGTTGCTGCTGGACGGCGCGCATAACCCGCAGGGCGTGCAGATGTTGGTGGAGTACCTGCAGGGCCTGCCGCGCGCGCGAACCGTCCTGCTTTGCGGCATTATGGCGGACAAGGACTGGCAGGACATGGCGCGCATCTTGGCGGGGGTTTCGGACGAGGCGGTCGCCGTCGCGCCGGACAACAAGCGCTCGCTGGACGCCGCGGTCCTTGCCCATACGCTTGGCAGCTTCGGCGTTTTTGCAAGGGCGGCGGACACGCTTTCGGATGCCTATCAGGCCGCGCAATCGCTCGCCGGGCCGCAGGGACGGATCGTCGCGGCCGGGTCACTCTACCTGATCGGCGAATTGCGTACGCTGGCGGTGGGGCCGGACAGCGCTTTGCTGGCGCCGGAAGAATCGGAATCATAAAACGAGGAACACGCATGGCATATCATCAGCCGGTATTGCTGCAAGAGGTTCTGCAATGGCTTTCCCCAAAGCCCGGCGCTGTAATCGTCGACGGCACGCTGGGGGGAGGCGGGCACAGCGAGGCCATTTTGGAGGCGGGCGCTTCCGTGTACGGCATTGACCGCGACGCGGACGCGATCGCGGCCGCATCAAGGCGGCTGTCCCGCTTTACGCGTTTTTTCGCCGCGCAGGGCAACTTTCACGATATGCGCACGCTGCTTGCTGCCTTGGGCGTTGCCCAGGTGGACGGCATCCTGCTGGATCTCGGGGTTTCGTCCCATCAGCTGGACACCGCGGCGCGCGGGTTTTCCTATCACATGGACGCGCCGCTGGACATGCGCATGGACCAAAGCCAGACGGTTACCGCGGAGACCCTGGTCAACACCTGGCCGGAGCCGGAAATCGCGCGGATTCTGCGCGAATACGGGGATGAAGCGTGGGCTGTGCGCATCGCCGCCATCCTCGCGGAGCATCGCGCCAAAGCACCGCTCAAGACAACGGGGGATTTGGTGCGCGCGGTGGACGCGGCCATCCCGCGCAAGGTGCGGGACAAGGACAAAGGGCACTCCGCGCAAAAGACGTTTCAGGCCCTTCGCATCGCGGTCAACGATGAGCTTGCGCCGCTGGAAAAAGCGCTTCAGGATGCCGTGGCCCTGCTTTCGCCGGGCGGGCGCCTTTGCGTGATCACGTTCCACTCCCTGGAGGATCGGATCGTCAAGCGGGCGTTTCGGCGGATGGAGAACCCATGCACCTGTCCGCCCGCTTTGCCTGTTTGCGTTTGCGGAAAGCAACCGACGGTTCGTCTTGTTTCGCGCGGCGCGATCAAGCCGTCCGGCGACGAAATCGGCGAGAACCCCCGCGCGCGAAGCGCCAAGCTTCGCGTGGCGGAAAAGCGATAAAAGACAGGAGCAGCCATGGCAACGCTGTATGTGGTGGCCACCCCGATCGGAAACCTATCCGACGCCTCCCCGCGCATGCTGGAAACGCTTGAGCGGGTCTCGCTCATCGCAGCGGAGGATACGCGCGTGACCGGCAACCTGCTGCGCCATTTTGGCCTGCAAAAGCCGATGACCTCCCTGCACCGGCACAACGAGGCGGATAAGGCGGGCGGTATCGTCGCGCGCATGGCGGCGGAGGACATCGACGTGGCGCTCGTGACAGACGCCGGGACGCCCGCGATTTCCGATCCGGGCTATCTGCTCGTTCGCGCTGCGGCGGAGGTGGGCTTTCCCGTCCTGGCGGTCGCGGGGCCGTCGGCAATGGCGGCCGCGCTCTCCGTGAGCGGGTTTGATACGCGGGAGTTCGCGTTCTACGGCTTTTTGCCAAGGGAAAAAGCTGACCTGAAAAAGAAACTGTTCTCCCTTGCGCGCGGGCTCAAGATCGCGGTGCTGCACGAATCGCCGCACCGCATCATCGCGCTGATGGAAACGGTGGCGGAAGCCTTGCCGGGCTGCAACGCCTCTGTGAGCTGCGATCTGACGAAGCTGTATGAAAAGACGATCCGCGGCGGCGCGGGCGAGGTCGCGGAAACGCTCAAAGCAAACCCCAAGGCGGACAAGGGCGAATACTGCGTGGTGCTGGACTTTGGAAACGTCGTGCTGCCGGAAGAAAGGACCGCGCCCGCGTGCAGCCTGGAAGCCCTGTTGGTGGACCGGATGCTAAGCGGCGCGGCGCCGCAGGAGGCGATGGACGCCGCTTCGGAGGCCGGGGCGCGAAGGAACGAGATCAAGCGGGCCATGCTCCGCATCCGAAAATGGATGGAGGACGGATTCCCCGCGCAAACATAAACAAAACACCTTACAAAAAGCTGCAAACGGGCAATACCGCGCCGCGTAAGAGAATAAAGAGGGCCATGCGATGAGCCTTGAGACAGTAAAATCCCTTCTGCACGATTTGCAGGACGCGTATGCCAAGCGGGATGGAAAAAATGTAGGTTCGCTTTGCGACTCGCTGTTTTGTGCGCAAGCGGAGCCCTTAATCATCGGGGCCGGAAGCGACGAGTGGTTTTTCGGGATCGAGGAAGCCAAAAAGCTCTTTGTCGCAGATTGGGAGAGCTGGGGGGAGTTCACGCTTGATTTTGACACGCTGAGGCACGAACAAGTCGGCGCACGGGGATGGTTTGCGCTCCGCGCGGGCGTTCTTTATCAATTTGAGGACTCCGAAAAGACCGATATGCTGTTTCTCCGCTTGGTCAAGGAGGCTGCTGAAAAAAGCAAGCCCGTGATTGCGAGAGCGGGAGAGATCCTCTGGCTGCTCTCGCATCTTTTGCATCGCAGGGAAAGCGGCATCCGCCGGTATCTGTGGCATGTCACGCTCAGCGGGACATATGAGGATATGCGCGTTGGGCCCAGGTTGCGCAGCCTGTGTTTTGCGCTGCCCGCGGATTTGCTCTATCCTGATGAGCGCATTGAGGAAGTGGGATGGGAGCGGGCGTGCTATGAGAAAGTCCGCGCCTCCGTAGCCCAATGGAACGCTCGCCGAAAACATGGAAGCAGCCGCCGTCTGCAAGAAATCCTTTCCGCGTGGCACGAGGGGCATGCCGGCATCGAATGGGTATCGGACGGCTTAGAAAGGTTCGTCGGCTTTGCCGGCATCATCTGCGGTGCGGCAGAGTTCCTGCGCGAGCTTCAGGCGCTGAAATCCGATTGGCGCATTGCGCTTGAGCCCGGAAATCTGATTATTGACGAACGGGATGAGGTTGTGTTTTTTCAGGGCTTTGGCCTGCTGGAGCGCAAGGTCTGTCTGGAAAAGGAGCTTGAAAATGTGCTTCGGCGCATTCAAAATGATGTCTATGGAGCGGAGGGAGAGGAGACGCTGTTTCGCATGCGCAGGGATTTGAGCCGGGTTCTCAAGGAAGCTGGATCGGGCGGCCATGCGGCGGTATCCTATCGAATCGAGGGCGTGGCCCGCCTAAGCGGGGATACGCTCGCCATGCGCTACTTTCATCTGTCGACCCCTTTCTGCTATATTTTGGAGCAAAAAACGGACGCTGCCGAAACGATCGAATGAAATGTGCGCAAAAGAAAAAGATGCGCATGCTCGGCCGCGTGCGGTTGAGGGGATGCCTCACGACCGTGCAAAGGTGCGGCGCCGGATTGTGCGGATGGGCCGCGCTTGTGAAGATTGCCGTCCGTGACCGAAATGCATCCGTATGGTTTTCAAGTGATCCTATATCCAATAAAACAGTTGACATTCTTTGCGCCTCATGGTAAAATTTTTTTCCTTTTGGAAAGGAGGG
>CAZUIA010000048.1:0-15391 GCA_964620835.1 uncultured Oscillospiraceae bacterium | reverse complement strand
TTTCAGGCCGAATCCTTCCTCCCCGTTGACAAACCGCAGTTTGTCAACGGCCTGACGCCCCATGCCCTTTCAAGGGCCGGGGCGTTTTCATCGGTCTTGCTTTCCCTTCGCTCAATTGTCCATCGAATAATCCGTCGCCGTCTGGCTCGACCGGCTTGTCTTGCTTCCCTCGCCGCCCAGCAAGTCCTTGATCTCGCCCAGCACCTGCGGCAAAAGCTCCATGACGCGGTCGATCGGCGTGGAATAGTTGGTCGGCAGCATCTTCACCTGGCCGTTGCCGACCACCAGGAAGCCCATCGGATAGACCGATACGCCCGCGCCCGTGCCGCCCGCGAACGGGTAGCTCTCCTGCTCGGTCACGCGCGCCGCGCTTTTTTTCTCGTCCGTGCTGTGATCGCCGCCGCCGGCCACAAAGCCGAACGTCACGCGCGAAATCGGGATCACCGTCGTGCCGTCGCCCGTTTCCACCGGGTCGCCGACCACCGTGTTCACATCCACCATATCCTTGATGTTTTCCATTGTCGTGCCCATCAGGCTCTCAATGGGACGCCGTTCCATTCGCACTCCCCGCTTTCCTTTTCATGGGCCTTGGGCCTGAAAATGCCTTGATGCCCGCGAGGATAATATCCCCACCGCGAAAGCAGAGTATGCAGCGCGCCTTGAGCGCAAAAAAAGTTCGGTTGAATTCGGGCTTTACCTTGACCCGAAGGCCAAACCCTACCCCCAGCGCGCGCAGCGCCACGGAAAGCGCGGCCGTTGCCAGCGCCGTCAGGCACGCGTCGCCGGTGCCCACGGCGCACTCGGCCTCGGTATGGACGAACTGCGCGTTTTTCAGCAAATGCTTTCCCAGGGACAGCGCGCCCCGAAGCGGCACGCGCAGCTCTCCCGTGCCGCCCTCCCGGTGCACCGATATCTCGCCCCGCTTGTCGATCAGGCCGTTGAACTGCATGCGAAACCCGTAGACGTGCAGCAGAATCTGAAACGTCGACTCGCGGCTGATGTCCACGCGAAGCGATACGCGCACGGGCACCGTGGCGATGAGCGCGCTCACCAGGACAAGCCACTCAAGCAAAGAAAAACCCCCTTATTTAAGGGAGTATTTCCGTTTGTTGGCTTTCCGATTCTTCCGCTTCCCGGGGCGTTTCCGCAGGCGCTTTGGCGTCCTGCGCTTTGCCAAAGTCGATCTGCGGCAGCTCAGCGAGCGAAGAAATGCCAAAGTGCCGCAAAAACGCGTCCGTGGTCACAAACAGCGTCGGGCGGCCCAGCGTGTCGCGCTTGCCCGCCTCGGCGATGAGCCCCTTCGCCAGCAGCGACTGCACCGAATAATCGCATTTCACGCCGCGGACGGCCTCCACGTCGCCGCGCGTGGCGGGCTGGCGGTAGGCGATCACCGCGAGCGTTTCCATGGCGGCCTGTGAAAGGTTCTGCCGCTGCACGGGCTGCAAAAGCCGCTCCACATAGGGCGCGTATTCGGGCCGCGTGGAAAGCTGCACGCTCCTTCCAAAGCGCAACAGGCGGATGCCCCGCCGGTCAAATTCATAGCCGCCTTGCAGCGATTCCAGCGCCTGCGCGAGCTCGATGGGCGTGACCTCCAGCGCCATGCGCAGGGCCTCCTCCTCCACCGGCTCGCCCGCGACGAACAAAATCGCCTCGATCGCGCCGCACAGCTCCGCTTTTTCCATGGTTCACTGCGCCCTTCTTTCGCTCAGCGTGATGATGCCAAACGTGCCCGTCTGCTCGACGTGCAGCCGCCCCAGCTTCAGTAGCTCCAGAATCGCCATGAACAGCGTCACCACCTCGTCCCGGGTGGGCGATTCGGAAAAAAGGGCGTCAAAGCTGCAGGGACCCGAGCGAATTTGGGAAAGAACCCTGAACATGCACGCCTGCACGGACAGCTTGTCGCGCTGGATTTCCCGCACGGGCACGTCGCGCTCCGGCTGCTCGGCCGCGCGCGCGAGCACGCGGCGCATGGCCTCCATCAGGCCCTCAATCGTCAGGTTCGGCAGTTCGAACACCGGGGGCGGCAGCGGGATTTCCTCGGGCAGCTTTTCAAACATGACCCTGGCGGCCGCCTCAAACGCCTGCATCCGGTCCACACCCTCCCTGAGGGCGGCGTATTCGTTCAGGCGGCGGATCAGCGCTTCCTCCGGCGTCTCCTCGCCCTCCTCCGCCTTCGGGGGATTGGGGAGCAGCGCGCGGCTTTTGATTTCCAAAAGCGTCGCGGCCATGGCCAAAAACTCGCTGGCCGCGTCCATGTCCAGCGAGGAGATGTCCTCCATGGAGGCCAGATACTGCTCCGTGATTTCGGAAACAAAGATGTCGCGGATGTCGACTTTCGCGCGGGAGATCAGGTGCAGCAAAAGGTCCAGCGGGCCTTCGAACTCCTTCAGGCGGACGGTGTAGGCCATGCTACGCTCCGATCACGGCCGAGACCACGAACAAAACGCCCGACTGCACGCCGCCGGCCAGGAAGGACATCACCTTGCCCAGCACGCCGGTGAAGGAAAGCGCCAGCAGCGCCGCCATGCCGACCTGCGCCACCTGGCGGCTGGCGAACAGGTCCCCTTTGAGTACCAGGTCGTTGAGCACATGCGAGCCATCCAGCGGCGGCACGGGCAGGAGGTTGAAAATGGCGATGAAGAGGTTGACCATGGCGATCTGGCTGGTCAGGCGCACGGCCCACAGCAGATACGGCCTGGCGTAGAATTGCGCCCAGTCGGCGCCGTACCCGGCGAGGATGTAGTTGATGAAGCCGTCCGTGATGCCGAGCATTTCCTTCAGCGAGTAGCGCGAGAGCACCTCCGGGCGCCACAGCAGGCCGTTGAGCGCGACCGAAAGGGTGGTGAACAAAAGGAACAGCAGCAGGTTCATCGTGATGCCGGCGACAGACACGAGCAGGTCGTCGCGGTGCGGGCGCCTGAAGTTGTTCGGGTTGACTGGCACGGGCTTGGCCCAGCCAAACCCAAGGAAAAACATCATGGCCGTGCCGAGCGGATCCAGGTGTTTCAGTGGGTTTAGGGACAGGCGGCCCAGCACCTTCGCCGTGGGGTCGCCCAGGCGATAGGCCACATAGCCGTGCGCCCATTCGTGCAAAATGAGCGCGATGAGCACCGACGGAATGCGGTAGAGCGAAAATTCCAGGAACCATTTCGGGTCGCGAAACAGCGCCTCAATCATTGAAAACAACGGCGGTCTCCCTTCAGACGGTCCTCATTCGAAGCGGCGAAGCGAAAGGCCGATGACCGGCAGCACATACGCTTCGCCCCGGTAGGCATGAAACATCATCCGAACGCGCAGCACCACGATGAGCACCGTGGCCGCGATGAAAAGGATCAGCATCAGTAGGTACAGCAAATACCCGACCAGCGGGATCCACCCGAGGATCGCGCTTAGAATCCAGCAGACCATGCCCAGCGCGATATGCACCGCCCCAAGGCCCACCGACTGCACGGAAAACCTGCGCACAGCACGGCTGCGCTGGTCGGCAAAGCACAAAAACAGCGCCGCCAGCGCGGAAAGCGAGGCGATGGTGCTCGTCAGGTTCACCGCCTGGCTGGTCGAAATGATCTCTACCGAGGCATCCTGCTCCTGCGGATCGTACATACCGGGACTCCTTTCGCGCAAGTCTTTCGTCTTCCCGCTTTACCGCTTCGCCCCCTTGGTGCCCAAAACGCACTGGCGCAGGAGGTTTGAGTCAAACGCGAAGACGGAACGGTTCTTTTCGGCGTGGGCGCGGTACGCCAGCTCAACCATGCGGTCCACCAGCTTTTTGTACGCAATGCCCATCGGTTCCCACAGATAAAAGGACAGCGAGCCGGGGATGGTGTTGATCTCTCCCACGTAGACGTTTTCGCCGTCGATCAGGTAATCGATGCGCACGACGCCCTTGCAGTCCAGCGCGCGGAAGATGTCCACCGAAAGCGACTGGATCTTCTTCGTCTTTTCCTCGCCGATGGGCGCCGGAATGCGGCGGCTGAGCGTCTCCATACCGCCTACCTTGCCCGTCTCCCCCTTGGCGCCTTTTCCGCCGCGTAGATACTTCTCGTCAAAGGTGAGAAATTCCTCCCAGCGAACGGGCATTTCAAGGACCGAGGGCGTCACATCCGTGTCAAAGCCCAGCACCGAGCAGTTGACCTCGACGGGGTTTTCGATGCCCCTTTCCACGATCACGCGCCGGTCGTACGACAGCGCCCCCCGGATGGCCTCGGAAAGCCCCGCGCGGTCCCTGGCCTTGGAGATGCCGATGGACGAGCCGAGGTTCGCGGGCTTGACGAACACAGGGTAGGAAAGCCTGGCCTCCACGCGCGCGGTCACGGCGTCTTCGCCCTTTTCCCACTCGTCGCGCGTGAACCAGACCGATTCGAGCACCGGGAAGCCGCAGCCGCGGAACAGCTGCCGCATGGCGATCTTGTCCATGCCCACCGCCGAGCCGATCATACCTGAGGAGGTGTAGGGAACGTTCATCAGCTCCAGCAGGCCCTGCAGCGTGCCGTCCTCGCCGTTCATGCCGTGCATCACCGGCATCGCCACGTCGATGCGCGCGGCGACGGAGAGCGTGTCCCCGCCGCCCAGCAGGCCCTTTTTCCGCTCGATCGAAAGCAGCGCGCCGGAGCCGGCGGTCACGTCCGGGTACACGCGCGTCGCGCCGGGCTTGTCGGGCGCAAAGTCGCGCAGGAAATCGAGCCTTCTGAGCGCGCTGCCCGTGTACCAGGCGCCGTCGCGCGCGATGTAGACGGGGATCACGTCGTATTCCTCCGCGTTGACAGCTTCCATGCACTGCAGCGCGCTGACGACCGAAACGTCATGCTCGCAGGCGCGGCCGCCGAAGAGTACCCCCAGCCGGATTTTAGGCAAGACAATCCCTCCTTCTCACACAGGCTAGCCCTGATAGTTGTCGGGCAGGTCGTTTTCATAGAGCACCACGTCACCGGGCCGCAACATGCCCGATAATAGGGCGCTGCTTTCGGAAAGGCTCGCGACGATGTGCAGGTTGGTTTCGTCAAACCCCTGCGCGCGAAGGCCGCTTGCGATGGGCGCGGTGTGTCCCTTGCCCACCAGGATGGCGATGTCCGCACTTTTGGCGATGTTTTCGCCCAGCTCGCGGTTGTACTTCGTCTCCTGCGCGCCGAGCTCCACAAACCCGGGCGTGACCACGATGCGGCGGCCCGGGAAGGACTTGAGCACGTCAAGCGCCATCCTCGCGCCGATGGGATTTGCGTTGAACGCGTCGTCGATGACCGTGACGCCTCCCGGCGACGTGAGCAGCTGCAGGCGGTGCTCCACGGGCTTTATCCTCGCGATGCCGCGCGCGATGGTCTCAAGGTCCATGCCCAGCACGCGAGCGAGCGTGCAGGCGGTCAGCAGGTTATCGATGTTGTGCATACCCAGGAGCCTCGTCTCGCAGCGGATCTCCTTTTCGCCGCCCGACAGCGTGAAGCGGCTGCCCCACGGCCCCACTTCAACGTCCTTGGCCGTCAGCCCGAGGCCCTCGGCCCTTTGGCCCGCCAGGTGCTTTTTGCAGTCAGCCTTTTCATACAGGCTGTCGTTCAGCCCGCCGTCGGACCCGAATACCATCGCTCCGTCCGGCGGGATGGCCCGCGCCAGCTCGAATTTTTCCTTCAGGATGTTCTCCTGCGTGCGGAAGGTCTCCAGATGCTGGGGGCCTACCGAGGTCAGGATGCCGTACCTGGGGCGCACCAGCCTGCACAAAAGCCGGATGTCCCCCCTATGGCGCGCCCCCATCTCGGCGATGAACACCTGATGGTCGGGCGACAGCCGCTCGCGGATGACGCGCGTGACGCCCATGCTGGTGTTGAAGCTGCCGGGCGTGACCAGCACGCGGTATTTTTCCGACAGGATGGTTTCCAGCATGAACTTGGTGCTCGTCTTTCCATAGCTGCCCGTGATGCCGATCTTGATCAGGTCCTCCATCGCGTTAAGGCGCTTCATCGCGTCTTTCAGGTACAGGCGCTGGATGAGCTTTTCCAGCGGCAGCGCGGCGAGTGCGGAAAGCGCAAGCAGCAGCGGCGCCAAAAGCGGAAGTAACAGCACCGACGACAGCATGCCAAGGCCAAAGACCAGCAATGCCGAGACCAGCAGCGACACCAATGCAAGGCTCCCCGCCAGTCGCTTGACGCGCGGGGTGAACACCAGCGGCTTTTTTGCCGGCAGGCGCGACTGCACCCAGTAGACAAACGCGGCGATACCAAGCGACAGCAAAAGGCCGACGGCCATCAGCCAGTCCTCAAACGTGACGGTGGTCAGCAGGCTGACAAGCGCGACGCTCGCCGCGCAAGCCGCGATGCCCGGCAAAAAGGCCCGAAGCGCGTTGCGGCGAAGGGTGCGGAAATACCCGCCAAGCTGGTAGCTCTCCAGTTGAAAGTACAGCGCGCACAGTCTTGAGCACAGCGGCACCGACAGCGCCGCGTACAGCAGGAAAACGAAACGGATCATGCGTTCCCCCCAAACAGAAAGTGCTCGACGATCCGCAAAAAGTCGGCGGTTTTTTCCAGGTAGGCGTAGTGGGTGCCTCCCTTTAAAATCACCAAGCCGGCGTCCGGGATCAGCTTTTCCATCTTTTGGCCCATCCACAGCGGGGTCTCGGTGTCTTGGTCGCCCCAGACCAGCAGCGTCGGGGCCTGCACTTTGCACAGCCGGTCGGTCAAATCAAGGTTTACCAGCTTGACGAAGGTCTTTCGCATCTCCTCGTCCAGCGCGTTGTAATCGCGCGAGCCGTATTTTTTGCGCAGCGCGTCCCGCATTTTTTCCGGCAGGGCGCCGAAGATTTTGGCCCGGTCCAGCAGGTCGCTGAGGCCGCGCAGACGCCTGTAGGCTTCGCCGCGCTTTTTTTGCGCCTCGGTCGGCTCCGCGCGAAGGCCCGCCGCGCCGGCCAGCACCAGCTTGCCCACGAGCCCCGGCCGCTCGGACGCCAAGTACAGCGCCACGCGCCCGCCGTGGGAATGCCCGATGATGTCACACCCCTTGAGGCCAAGGGCCAGGATCAGCTCTTCGATCATCCGGCTGAACTCGGGCGCCCCCCACGGCACCGGGGGACGGCCGCTTTGCCCGTGGCCGGGAAAGTCCAGCACGGTGACGCGCGCGCGGTGCATGAGGCGCTCGGTCACGGGCTTCCAAAGCGCCGTGGAGCATCCCCAGCCGTGCAGCAGCAGCACGTTGCGGCTGCCCTCTCCGTGCTGTTCATAGTATACGCTTGCCCCGCCAGCCGTCGTGATCATCCGTACCTCCGTCTGTTTCTTCCAGCGCTATAGTATAGCCTATTTGAGGAAAAAAGAGAAGCATTAGGCGTTAGGCACGGCTTTCAGACACCTCGGCCGTCTTTTTCGTCCTCTCCATCGCCAGGGCCACCTTTTCCATCGCAAAAAGGGCCTCGCGCAGCAGCTCCGGCGGCGTGAGGCTTGGCGCGCGCAGCACCAGGCTGACCGGCTTTTTGGCGGAGAACAGCAGCCGCTGGTCCGCCGCCACCACGGCCGCGAACAGCCTGGAAAGATCCGGCGACGCGCCCTCGGCAAAGCGCATCTTCACCTGCCCCGGCGCGTGGCTGACCAGGTCGATGCCAAGCCGGTTGCAGCAGGATTTCAAAAGCGCGATGGACAAAAGCAGGCCCACCTGCTCCGGAGGGTCTCCGTAGCGATCCGTGATCTCCTCGATGAGGTCGTCCACCGCGTCCCGGCTGTCCACCGAGGCGATGCGCTTGTACAGCTCGATTCGCTGGGCGTCCGAGGGCACGTACTCGGCGGGCAAAAACGCGTCCACCGGATATTCCACGCGCGTCTCGATCGCCGCCGTGTCGCCGATTTCGCCGCGGATCTCGCGCACCGTCTCCTCCATGAGCTTGACGTACATGTCATAGCCCACCGAGGACAAAAAGCCGTGCTGCTCCGCGCCCAGCAGGTTGCCCGCGCCGCGGATCTCCAGATCGCGCATCGCGATGCGAAAGCCCGAGCCAAAGGTCGTGAACTCGCGGATGGCCATGAGGCGCTTGTCAGCCGTCTCGGTCAGCACCTTGTTCGGCTGCACGGTCAGATACGCGTAGGCCAGGCGGTTGGAGCGCCCCACGCGCCCGCGAAGCTGGTAGAGCTGCGAAAGCCCGAAGTGGTCCGCCTCGCAGACGATCAACGTGTTGCACTTGGGGATATCCAGGCCCGATTCGATGATCGTCGTGCACAGGAGCACGTCGTACTTGCCCTCGTAAAAGTCAAGCATCACGTCTTCGAGCATGGTTTCGCGCATCTGCCCGTGGCCGATGGCGATGCGGGCCTCCGGCACCAGGGCGCGCAGCTTTTCGTAGAACCTTTCGATGCGCTCGACATGGTTATACAGCACATACGCCTGCCCGCCGCGCTGGATCTCGCGCAGGATGGCGTCGCGGACCAGGCCGTCGGAGTATTCGAGCACATACGTCTGCACCGGGTAGCGCTCCTCGGGCGGCGTTTCCAGAAGGCTCATGTCGCGGATGCCCACCATGGACATGTGCAGGGTCCTTGGGATGGGCGTGGCCGACAGCGTGAGCACGTCGACGTTTTGCCTCAGGTTCTTGATCGTTTCCTTGTGCTGCACGCCAAAGCGCTGCTCCTCGTCCACGATGAGCAGCCCGAGGTTCTTGAACCGGACGTCCTTGCCCAAGAGGCGGTGGGTGCCGACCAGGATGTCGATCTCGCCGCGCTCAAGCCGCTTGAGGACCTCAGCCTGCTCCGCGGCCGTCTTGAAGCGGCTGATGACGTCGAACTGGACCGGGAAGCCCTCGAACCGCTGCTTGATGGTGTTGAAATGCTGCTGCGCGAGGATGGTCGTGGGCACCAGGACGGCGGTCTGCTTGCCGTCCATCGCCGCCTTGAACGCCGCCCGAAGCGCCACCTCGGTCTTGCCGTAGCCCACGTCGCCGCAGAGCAGGCGGTCCATCACCGTGTCCGCTTCCATGTCCGCCTTGATCTCAGCGACGGCCTGCAGCTGGTCCGGCGTTTCCTCAAAGGGGAAATTGTCCTCAAACTGGCGCTGCCATGCCGTGTCGCGCGAAAAGGCGTGCCCCTTCGTCGCCTTGCGCTTGGCGTAGAGCTTCACCAGGTCAAACGCCATCGCGCGGATGGACTGCTTGACCTTTTGCTTTTGCCTTTGCCACTCGCCCCCGCCCAGCCGGTTGAGCTTTGGGGCCACGCCGTCCGCGCCGATGTAGCGCTGCACGCGGTCCATCTGGTCGGTGGGCACGTAAAGCTTGTCGCTTCCCTGGTACTGGATGAACAGGTAGTCGCGCCAAAGCCCTTCGCTCTGCAGGCGCACCGTGCCCCGGTACACGCCCACGCCGTGGCTTTCGTGCACCACGTAGTCTCCCACGGACAGGTCGGTGAACGCCGCGATGCGCTCACCCGCGTTGCGCCGCGCCCGCCGCTTCTGGTAAGCTGCGCCGTAGATGTCCGCATCGGCCACCACCGCGAACCGAAGCTCCGGGTACAAAAACCCGTGGGACAGCGAAACGGGCAGGATCGCCGCCGTGCCGGCCTCGATATCCTTGAGCCCTTCGCCCTGCGTCGCGGCCACGATGTCGTGCTCCAGCAGGTTCTTTTGCAGCCTTTCGCCGCGCGCCACGCCGCCGGACAGGAGCGCCACACGCCAGCCGTCGGCGCGCCATTTTTGCACGTCCGCGGCCAGCTCCTTGAACTGGTTCTGGTAGGCCGTCGCGCCCACGCCGTCGATCTTGATAACTTCTGACGGCTTGAGGCCCGCCGTCGTGCGCAGGAAGGCGGACAGCAGCACGCCGCCGCGCGCCGTGAGGCGACCGAGCAGCTCGCCTTCGGTGAGCAGCAGGCCGGCCTGGGCGCAAAGCGCTTCGCCGCGCTCCAGCGCGCCCTTGTACGCCTCGGCAAACTCCAGGCTGCGGTTCTCGCAGGCGTTTTTCAGCTTGTCGGGCTCGTCGAGCACGACGAGGGGATTGGAAAGCCAGTCGGCCACGGTTTCGGTCCGCTCGTACAGCAGGTGGACGTACGCCTCCATGTTTGGGAAGGAGCCGCCGGCGCGCAGGGCGTCGATGTGGCGGTGCACGTGCGTGGCCAGCTTGTCGTCCGCCGTGCCCGGACGAAGCGCGAAGCGGGCTGTGCCGCCCACCTCGTCCAGCGACGGAAGGATGTCCTCCTCGTCGTTTATCTCCGGCACGACGGTCACCGTGTGCCCGCGCCGCGCAAGGCTGTCTTCCAGCGCGCGGCGCAATGCATCCGCGGCCCAAACGGCCTGCACGTCGTCCCCGAAGATCAGCTCCGACGCGGGCGGCAGCACCGCCTCCCTCAGGTTCTCGCTGGAGCGCTGCGAAGCGGTGTCAAACAGGCGGATGGAATCGATCTCGTCGTCGAACCACTCCAGGCGAAGGCCCCGGGTGGCGTTGGGCGGGAACACGTCAAGGATGCCGCCGCGCACGGCGAACTGGCCCTTGGCGTCCACGCGCTCCTCGCGCGTATACCCGGCCTTGACGAGCTTTTCCACCAGCGCGCGCATTTCAAGGACCTGGCCGACGGAGAGGGAAAGCGCGTGCTTTTGAAAGTCCGCCGCAGGCATCAGCCGGTGCTGCAGCGCCTCGGCCGACGCCACGATCACGCGGGCCTGCCCGGTTACGGCCGCGTGCAGCGTCTCCACCCGGCGGTTCATGATCTCCCGGCTGACGGCGGAAGCGTGGTACAGCGCCACCTCGCGCGAGGAGAGCAGGTACACGCCGTCGCCCAGGAACTGCGTCAGGTCGTCAAAGCAGCGCGCCGCCTGGCCCTCGTTCGGGGCGACGAACAGCACGGGCCGCCGTAGGGTACGCCAAAGCGCCGCGGCCAAATGCGTCTTTTGCGCCTCCGCCATGCCGAAGGCAAGCGAAAGCGCGCCCGAGCCGGCGGACCGGGCGAGCGTTTCGTACGGTTCATAGCCCTCAAGCGGCGCGAAAAAGAAATCTCTCACGCATCCTCCTTTGCGGGTTTTCCGTTGAATTTTTGCATGCTCGCCTCCGCGCCCTCGCGCACGAGCGAGAGCACCGCGTCGGCGGCCAGCAGATAGCTGTCAAAGGCCGCCTTGCGCGCCTCGACGGTCGGGTAGTGCGAGATGACCCAGTCGGCCATGTCCCACCCGGCGGGCGGGGCGCCGATGCCGACGCGCACGCGCGGAAAGTCCGTGCGGCCCAGCAGGCCGATCACGGACCGCATGCCGTTGTGCGTGCCCGCCGAGCCGCCCGGCCTGACGCGGATGGTCCCGGGCGGCAGGTCCACGTCGTCATAGACGAGGATCAGGTGCTCGGGCAGGGGCTTATACCACGACACGAGCGGAACGACGCTTTCGCCGCTTAGGTTCATATACGTCTGCGGCTTAGCGAGGACGATCTTCCGCCCCTCGTGCGTCCCCTCGCCCACGACGGCGCGGCTTTTGTGCTTGACCATGCGGATGCCGAGCCTTTGCGAAAGCACCTCCACCACGTCAAAGCCCGCGTTGTGCCGCGTGTGCGCGTATTGGCTGCCGGGGTTCCCAAGCCCTACGATCAAAACGGTATCCATCGATGTTACAGCTTGCCTTCCTGCTTTCGTTTGTCCGCCCAGCCCGCTTTGGTCACCTGCCGCTCCCTGGCGATGGCGAGCGCGCCGGCTGGCACGTCGTCCGTCACCGTCGATCCGGCGGCAACGTACGCGCCCTTTCCCACATGAACGGGCGAGACGAGGTTCACGTTGCACCCGATGAACGCGTCGTCGTCCACGGTGGAACGGTGCTTTCGCTTGCCGTCGTAATTGACGAACACCACGCCGCACCCCAGGTTGATGTTTTTTCCAAGGTCGCTGTCGCCGACATACGTCAGGTGCGAAATCTTTGTTTCGTCGCCGATGACGCTGTTCTTCAGCTCCACAAAATCGCCCACGCGGCAGCCGTTCCCCACGCGCGTGCCCGGGCGCAGGTACGCGAACGGGCCGACCGTGGTTTTTTCGCCCACCTCGCACTCGATGAGGACCGAGCTTTCGACCGTCGTGCCGTTTCCGACCGTCGACGCGTGCAGGCGGCTGTTCGGCAGCAGCGTGCAGCCCTCACCGACCATCGTGCCGCCGGTGAGCGTGCAGTTCGGGTACACCACCGTGCCCGCGCCCACGCGCACGCCGGCGTCGATGTACGTGCGCTCCGGGTCAAGGAGGAGAACGCCCGCGCGCATCAGTTCCGCGCACTTTCTTTCGCGCAGGAGCCTGAGCGTTTGCGCCAGGTCCTCCGGGGTTTCGACCCGGTGGAGCGCGCCCTCGCCGAGCGGAACCTCGACCGCCTCGCCCGTTTCCGGCGCGCCCACGGCCACGCAGCGCGGAAGGCTATTCCGCGCTCCCCGGGCCGCGGCGCTTTTCGCGCCCTGCTCCACGGCGGAAAGCAGCGCCCGGCAGTCCTCCTCACAGATCAGCGGCATGGACGCGTCCAGCAGCAGCGCCGCGCCCGGCTCCGCGCCCGCCAGGGCCGTATCGAGCTCTTCCTCGCGTATCGTTCGCACCTCGCCGCAGCATGCTTTCGCCACAGCCTCAAGCGCGGGCAGCAAAAAGGGCACGCCAACGCGTGCGCCGGGGCCGCTCCCCGCCGTCACAATCCATGCGGTATGCTTCATGTCCGGGTCCTTTCTGGATATATTTTTTGTCAACGCGCGCTTCCCGCCCCGAAAGCGGGATGGGAAACACTGCTAGTATATACCGTTTTCATGATTTCAGCCAGTCCCCGGGGCGCAGCCTGGCCGTGCCGGACGCGCCGTCCGCCGCCTCCAGCACCATCAGCGCGCGGATGTCGGCAAAGCGCGCGCACGCCTCCTCCGTGCCGATCAGCATCGCGCAGCCGACCACCTCGGCGGAAAACTCGCGCATCAGGTCCATCATGCCGGTGGCCGTGCCGCCGGTGCGCAGTACGTCGTCCACCAGCAGCGCGCGCTGCCCCGCCTTCACTAGGCGCCTGGGGAGCGACATGGTGCGAAACTGCGTGCCCGCCAGGTAGTTCAGGTGCACGGCAGGGCCCTCGTAGGCCTTGCTGCTTCGGCGGGCGATGATCGCGGGCACGCCGAGCGCCTGCGCCGTCATCAGCGCCAGCGGGATGCCCTGCGTCTCCATGGTCAGCACAAAGTCGGGCTCCGCGTGAAAAAACTCCGTGGCGAGGATCGCGCCCATCTTGCCGACCACGGCCGGGTCCGCGATGATGTCGGCCAGGTACAGAAGGTCCCCCGGCAGCACGCGGCCCGGCTCGCCCAGGCGTCCGCAAAGCGCCTTGACCTCCGCGTACGCCGTTTCGCGCGGAACGGCCGGGCGAAAGCGCACGCCGCCCGCCGCGCCCGGGATCGTCTCCAGCGCGCCGAGCGAAAAGCGCTCCAGGGTCGCGCGCAGGATGTCCAGATCCTCGCTGACGGTGGACTTGGCCGCGCCAAAAGCGTCGCAAAAATGGGCCAGGGAAAAGATCTTGTTCGGCGCGCCGACCAGGATCCTCGTCATCGCGGCCAGCCGTTCGTTGCGGCGAATGTGCTCCATCGGTGGGGCCTCCTTGCGTCTGTGCGTTCGGGCGTCCGCCCCTTCGCAAAACCCGTGCCTGTAAGCGGGAATCGTCCTATTATATCCGAAAGTTCCTATGATTTCCAGCTTTTTACCCCAAAAGTTCATATTTTGTTCGCTTTGGCCCGTGTACACTTGATGCGCGGGACATTTCGGGCGTATAATAGGCGAAGGATACGGAACGGGAGGCGTTTGATTGTCCCTGCATATCGATGCGTTTCAAGGCCGGCGCGTGCACATGGTCGGCATCGGCGGCAGTTCCATGTCGGGCCTGGCGGGCCTTTTGCATCAGCGCGGTTACCGGGTTTCGGGGTCTGACAACTATGATTCCTACCTGGTGGAGGCCGTGCGCGCCCTCGGCATTCCCGTGGCTCTCGGCCACCGGGCCGAGAATGTTTCAGGCGCCGACCTTTTAATCTTCTCCGCCGCCATATCGCCCGAAAACCCGGAGCGCCAGGAGGCGGCGCGGCTTTTGATTCCCGAGATGGAGCGCGCCACGCTCCTGGGGCAATTGATGCAAGGGTACCGCCAGGCCGTGGGCGTTTCCGGCACGCACGGCAAGACCACCACCACGGCGATGCTTTCGCAGGCGCTGGTGGAGGCAGGCATGGACCCGTCCGTGCACATCGGCGGCAACTTTGACTATATCGACGGCAGCACGCGCGTGGGCGGCCACGGGGTGTTCGTGGCGGAGGCGTGCGAGTTTCACGCCAGCTTCCTGGAAATGCGCCCGACCGTCGCGGTGGTGCTCAACATTGACGAAGACCACCTGGACTTTTACCGCGACATCGACCACATCGCCCAGACGTTTGCCCGGTTTGTTTCGCTGGTGCCAAAGGACGGCTTTTGCGTCGGCAACGGCGACGATGCGCGCGTGCGCGACCTGATGGCAAAGGCGGCCTGCCGCACGCTGTCGTTTGGGCTTTTAAAGGAAAACGACGTGCGCCCCGAAAACCTCTCCTATGATCCGCTTGGCTGCGGCCGGTTCGACCTTTGCGTACAGGCAGAAACGCTCGCGAGGGTGGCGCTGCGGGTCGGCGGCACGTTCAACGTGACCAACGCCCTGGCCGCGCTGGCCGCCGCGCACGCGCTGGGCGCGGACATGGAAAAGGCCGTGCGGGCCCTGTCCTCCTTTTCGGGCGTGCACCGCCGCTTTGAGCACACCGGCACGGTGGACGGCGTCAAGCTCTACCACGACTATGGCCATAACCCGGCCGAGATGCGCGGCGCGCTTTCCGTCGCCAGGCTGCAGCCGCACCGCCGGCTGTGGGCCGTCATGCAGCCGCACACCTATTCGCGCGTCAAGCGGCTTTTCAAGGAGTACATCCATTGCTGCGGGGATGCCGACGAGATCCTGGTGACCGACATCTATGCTGCGCGCGAAAAGGATCCGGGTGACATCCACAGCCGTATGCTTGTGGACGAGATGGTCAGGGCCGGGCAAAAAGCGCACCTGACGCCCACGTTTGACGACACGGAGGCGTACCTGCGCGCGCACTGGCAGCCGGGCGATCTGGTGCTGACGATGGGGTGCGGAAACATCAACGAACTGAACCAGCAGATCGAAGAACACGGAGATACGCGGAAGGGATAGCTGTTTTCAGGGAACAAAAAGGGCCGTTGCGCGGGAGGGCGTGACGGCCCTTTTTGATGGAGGGGCGGATTGTGGAGGGGCCATAGGGTGCGGACGGCAAGGGATGGGCCGCAGAGCGCCGGCTGGGTTCTGCCGCAGTAAGGTCCGCGCGCTGATCCGCTCTGGCGGCCTCGCTCGCGTGCGCGCGAGCATCGGGGAGGAACGCCGCGCCGCACGGGTGTAGCGTTCCGAAAGGACCGTGCGGCGCGGGGAACCGGCCCGGCACGCATTT
>CAZUIA010000047.1:0-15411 GCA_964620835.1 uncultured Oscillospiraceae bacterium | reverse complement strand
CAAAGGGCGCCGAGGCTGCGTCGGTCGTCAGGTCGTACGGCGTGCCCTCCAGATGATCGCTGTAGACATCCATGATGTCTTTCACGCTCAGCTTCTTGTCGGGCTTGATGGAGAACGGATAGGCCCCGAATTCGTCCAGGATCGGGAATTCCTGCGAGGGCGCGAGCAGGCTGAACGCGCGCCATTCGCGGCGGCTCTGGTAGAAGGGAGCGCCGTAGGGTTCGGGGTTGAAGATCTGGGCGAAATTGAACGCCTCGCCCTGCTTCCACCAGCCCATCTGCTCCGGCAGCACCGTGATGTCCGTGGACCACATGAAGTTTTCCGTGTCTTCAAAGTTGATTTCGCCGATGCGGGCACGGTTCGCGCCTACAAACACCTCGTCGTCCGGCAGGCGCTGCGCGGCCCAGTGCGCGCCCGGAAGTCCGCTTTCGGGCGTCCAGAGCGGGCCGCCGCCGCAAACTTCGAAGATCCAGATTTCTTTCGTATCGCCTACGACCAGCGCTTCTCCGCCGTCGCCGTAGCCGTATTTTTCGGCCAACGCACCCATGACCTCAACGGCTTCACGCGCCGTGGACGCACGCTGCAGGCCCAGCTGTTCCAGGTTGGCGATGTACAGCATCCCATTCGGGCATGAGACTTCGCTTCTCCCGCTCCACGTATGCTCGCCCATCATGACCTGCTTGTCGTTCATGAACGGGTAGCCGATGTGGAAATAGGTGTTGGTTTTGGCAACCTGGGGAATTTCCCCGACCTTCTGGGGTTCCCTGTTGGGGCGGGTCGCCAGGCACAGGTCGACATAGATGTCCATCATTTCGCCTTCGGCATGCTCGCCGCCGGGAACGATCTGAATCCGCTGATCATACCATCCGTCGCAGGTATGCGAAACCATGACGGATCCGTCCACGGAGGCACCGGCGCCCACGCCCAGGGGTGTACACGCAAGCGCGGATGTGGCAGTCATGATAAACACCATGGCGAAAAGAAGGGACCCGAAAAGCTTGCTCCGTCTCATTTGCATAGCCTCCTGTTATGTTGGTTGCAATTGGTGGTAAGCGACAAAAAAGTAACAGAGAAGGAAACCAAAACGCCTATAATTCTACCGAATCCCCCCTTTTTACGCTGTTCAGTTTTATCACGCCTACTGTTACTGAATTCATCCTAGCACTTTGCAAAGAGGAAGTCAACAGCGCTTCCTCGCCCTCCTGAAGGTGGGCGTGGGGCTCAAACGCACCGAAACGGCTATGAAAAGAGCCTTTCAAAAAGAACCAATATGGCGCACTTTTCTTCAAAAACAAAGGATTTTTCAAAAAAATACGTGGTCCGGCGAATGACCCGGGATGGTTATAAACCGCAGAATACAAGCGAGAGGGCTTTGAAAATAATTTTCGTATTTTCACCGCAAAACAATGTGAAAAGTTTGTCACTATCCGCCAAGCCATTTTTTCAGGGCGTTTCGCGACGCATACGGCGAAAAAAAGAGTCCGATATCTGGTTTTTCCCACAAAAACCTGCGCATCGGACCTTAAAATGCAAAAATATGCGACGGTTTTTTTGTTTTACTCGAAAAATTCTTCCCCACCCGTTGCGACCAAAACATTGCGGAAATTGCGAAAGCAGGCGGCCGTTATTGCGCCTGCGCACGAGGCATTCCGGAAAGACGCGTTCTCTTTTTTGCGTGCGGCGCGTCACACGCCGCCTTCAGCCGCAACGTAGCGGAAAAACGCGTCCGCCGCCGGAGACAGCATGCGGTGCCTATGGCGGACAAGGCAGAGCCTTCGAACCATCCTTTCCCCGTCCAGGCGAAACATGCGCAGCCTGCCAAGCTGCGCATACTCCGCGCAGGACAGTCGCGACATGACCGATACCCCCAGCCCCTGCGCCACAGCGTTTTTGATCGCGTCGGGGTTATCCATTTGCGCGACCACCTGAAGCGAGCCCGCGTGGACTCCCTTTTTTTCCAGGTATGCCTCCACCTCCCGGCGGGTGCCGGAACCGGGCTCGCGGGCGATGAACGGGGCTTTCGCCAGATCGCGCGCGCGCAGTCCGCCTTCTTCCAGGCTTGCGTAGGGCTCCGCCGGCGGCGCGATGACCACCAGCTCGTCATCACAAAAATCCTGGTACAGCAATTTCGCGTTTTTGAGCACCGTGCCCGTCAAGCCTATTTCCGCCTTGCCGGAAAGAACGTCCGCGACAACGCCGGCGCTGTCGGAGCAAGCCACCGCAAACGTCACCGCCGGATGCATCCCGCGAAACGCGGCGGTCACCCGGGGCAGCACATGCTGGCAGGGCACGGTGGACGCCGTGACGGCCACCGTGCCGCAAAGCGCGCCGCCGGCCGGCTTTGCGCACGCGGCGATGGCGCTGTCCCGCAGGCAAAGCATGTCCAGCGCATAGTCGTACAGCATGCTCCCCCGCTCGGAGGGGCGCGCCTCCTTGGACGTGCGCACCACCAGCTGCGTGCCCAGCTCCTCCTCCAGCGCCTTGATGTGTGTGCTGATGGTCGGCTGCGTCAGGAAAAGCTGTTCCGCGGCCCGGGAAAAGCTTCCCAGCCGAATTACGTACACGAAGGCCTCCAACTGCTTAAAATCCACGCGTGCTTCCTCCCCCAGGCTTGTGTTTCCCCGCCGGGTCCGGTATACTATACTACGTTTTTCAACAGAACGCAAAGCGCCCTGGGCGAAGCGTCGAAAGGAGGTGCGCATGATGAAGGTACGGCTGACGCAAATGACCAAGAGCGCCGGTTGAGCCGCCAAGCTGGGACCGGGCGTCCTATCGGAGGTGGTCGGCAAGCTGCCGAAGTTTGCGGACGACAGGCTGCTCGTCGGCTTTGACACGAGCGACGACGCGTGCGTCTACAAGCTGCGCGACGACCTTGCCATCATTCAGACGGTCGATTTTTTCCCGCCCATGGTGGACGATCCGTTCGCATTCGGGCAGATTGCCGCGGCCAACGCGCTGTCGGATATCTACGCCATGGGGGCCGAGCCGACGCTTGCGCTGAACATTCTGTGCTTTCCAAGCTGCCTTTCGCAGGAGATCATGGAGCAAATCCTGCAGGGGGGCGCCGGCAAGGTGAAGGAGGCCGGCGCGATGATCGCGGGCGGTCATTCCATTCACGACGAGGAGCCCAAATACGGGCTGTGCGTCAGCGGGTTCATCCACCCGGCCGCCATTTGGTCCAACGCGACCGCGCGGCAGGGGGATGTGCTGCTGCTCACAAAGCCACTGGGCAGCGGCATCAACAACACGGCAGCCAAAGCGGATCTGCTGACCGAAAAGCAGTTTGCGCCGACCGTTGAAACCATGACGGCGCTGAACAAATACGCGAAAGACGCCGCGATGGGCACGGATGTCCATGCCTGCACGGATATCACGGGCTTTGGCCTGCTTGGCCACGCCTGTGAAATGGCCGAAGGCAGCGGCAAGACGATCGAGTTCTTGGCCGGCGCGCTGCCGCTCCTTCCGCACGCGCGGGACATGGCGGAAATGGGCATCATCCCCGGCGGGGCTTACCGCAACCGGGACTTTATCGGCCCGCGTGTGGCGATTGACGAAGGCGTCCCGCTCTCCATGCAGGATATTCTCTATGATCCGCAGACCTCCGGCGGCCTGCTGCTTTCGGTGGCGGAAGCGGAAGCGGACGCGCTGCTCAAGCGGCTGAGGGCCGTCTGCCCGCAGGCGGCGATCGTCGGCCGGGTATGCGCGCGCGGGGAAGCATCCGTGTGCGTGAGGCCGTAAGCGGGCAAACGAAAAACCCGGGGCCGTTGTGCGCTGCACAACGGCCCCAATCAGCTTGGCGGGAGCATGTGGGAATCGAACCCACCCGAGCGAGGCTAATCACTCATACTGGTTTTGAAGACCAGAGGGCACACCAGTCACCCATCTACTCCCAAGGCGCTCCCCATCATAGCACAGGTTTTATTTTTTGACAAGCACGCGCGCGTCATTTTCCATCCGCGTGATCCCCTGCCGGTCAAAATACTCAAGCAGCGCCAGGGCGTACTTTCGGGACGCGCCGATCATGTCGCGAAACTGCGCCAGCGTGATCTGCCCGTGCTCGCGGGCAAACGCCTCGACCATCGCCCGCGCCTTTTCCACCGTCTCGGCGCGAAACACCATCTGCGGCGCGACCATCGTCAGCACGCCCGTATCCAGCAGCGCGTCAAAGACGCGCTTGGCCGCCGCCTTTTCTTTGGGGCGCTGGGCGAACAGTTCCTCCGGCGACGGCGGGGTGAATTCGGATGCGAGCATCTGCGCCTCGATCTCATCCCGCAACTTTTTTTCGCTTTCGCTGTACTCAATGCGAAAATCGGAAAGCGCGATCTTTGGGCCGCTTGCGACGATCAGCCCTTCCTGCTCGTAGAGGGAAAGCATCTTGTCGGCCAGCGACAGTTCGCGGCCCGGCATCAGGCGGCCGCGCAGCTCGTCGCGCCGCATGCCCGCCTGCAGCGGGTTGGCGGCATGGTAATCCCTGAGAATTTTGCAAAGCCTCCGCCCGAGCGTGTCCTTGAAATCCGCCGCGATGGCCGTCTTGGCGGAAAGGCGGATCACACTGCCCTCGGCGAGGAGCGATTCCAGCTGCTGGCGGAACGTTTCGCTGTCCATGGCCAGCAGCTTTTGCACTTCGGCAAGCTGCGTGAACCTTGGCGAGGCATCCAAAATCGCCTGCAACAGGTTTTCGGACGCCGAGCCTGTCTCGCGCACGCGCAGCGCCTGGCGCACCTGCTCGTCGCCGCGGCGATGCTTTTGCGGCGAAGGGTCCAGCACAATGCCCCCGCCCACCGTCTCAATGGGCGAGTAAAACCGCACGATGAAGCGATCGCCCTTCTTGGCCGCCACCTCCTCGGTGAAGCGAAGCTGCGCATAGGCCTCCTGCCCGGGCGAAAGCGCGTCGCAGCCCAGGAGCGACAGCTTGCACAGCTCCTCGCGCGCGCCATGGTAAAAATGCAGCCGCGAGCCGTTTTTCAGCGTCCGCTTGCCCTCCGAAAGCGCGCGGATCTTCACGTCCAGCATCCGCGTGTTGCGCATCGACCTTGGGGCCGCGATCGTATCGCCGCGGCTCACCTCGTCCCGCTTGATGCCGGCGAGGTTGACGGCCACGCGCTGGCCGGCCCAGGCCGTTTCCACGTCCTGCGAGTGCACCTGCAAATTCCGAATGCTGCTGCGAAGGCCGGACGGATAGATCTCCACCTCGTCCCCCTCGGAAAGGGAACCCTCGATCAGCGTCCCCGTGATGACCGTTCCGAACCCTTCCACCGAGAACACGCGGTCCACCGGCACGCGGAACGGGCGCGACAGGTTGTGGTTGGCCGCCGCCTGTGCCTTTTCAAAAATCAGCGCGCGGAGCGCGTCGATCCCCTGCCCGGTATAGGACGATACCGCGACCATCGGCGCGTCGCGCAAGAAGGTGTCCTTGACCGCCTTTGCGATATCCTCCTTGACGATGTCGATCCACTCCTCCTCCACCAGGTCCGCCTTGGTGATGACGACGATCCCCTGCTGAATGTCAAGGAGCGACAGAATGTCCAGATGCTCGCGCGTTTGCGGCATGACGCCGTCGTCCGCCGCGACCACCAGCAGCGCCAGGTTGATGCCGCCCGCGCCCGACAGCATGTTTTTGACAAAGCGCTCGTGGCCCGGCACGTCCACAATGCCGACGCGCTCGCCGTCCGGCATGGTCAGCCACGCAAAGCCCAGATCAATGGTGATGCCGCGCTTCTTCTCCTCCTTGAGGCGGTCGGTGTCCATGCCTGTCAGCGCCTTGATCAGGAGCGTTTTGCCATGATCGACATGACCCGCCGTGCCGATGATCGTGTTTTTCATGCGTTTGCCTCCTCCGCGGCACGCAGGCATGCCGCAATCTGTGGAAAATCAGCCTCCTCGAGGGTGCGCACGTCCAGCAGCAGCCTGTCGCGGGCGATGCGGGCGATGATCGGCGGCTCGTGGCGGCGAAGCGCCTCCTCCAGCCGGTCCACCCCCTGATCCTTCGGGGCGACGGCCACCGCCACCGACGGCAGCGCCTGCGCGGGTGCCGTGCCGCCCCCGATCTGCCCCATCTCCTCGACGACCGCCGGCGCGCATGCCAGGAAATCAAGCTGCGCCGCCAGCTTTTCCGCCTTTTCCCGCAGCGCCCTAAGGGGCGTGAACATCATTCGCAGCACCGGAATCTCCCGCACGGCGCGCGCGGGGTCGCGGTAGAGAGAAAGCGTGGCTTCCAGCGCCGCCAGGGTCATCTTGTCCACCCGCAGCGCGCGCGCGAGCGGATGCTTTTTGCGCCGCGCGATATGCCTTTTCGCGCCCAGCAGGATCCCGGCCTGCGGGCCGCCCAGCAGCTTGTCGCCGCTGAAGCAGAGGACGTCGGCGCCCTTTTGCACGCAGTCGGTCACGCAGGGCTCCTCCGGGGCGGCAAACCCTTCCAGGGGCAGCAGGTATCCGCCGCCCAGATCGTACACCACGGGAATGCCCTTTTCGCGCCCGAGCGCGATCAATTCCTCCAGGCTCACCGCGCGGGTGAAGCCGATGATCTTGTAGTTGCTGCTATGCGCCTTCATCAGCGCGCCGGTTTGCTCGCCGATGGCGGCCTCGTAGTCGCCGGCATGCGTGCGGTTTGTCGTGCCCACCTCGCGAAGGATGGCTCCGGACAGCGCCATGATGTCCGGGATGCGAAAGGACCCGCCGATTTCCACGAGCTCTCCCCGGGAGACGATCACCTCGCGGCCCTGCGCCATGGCGCTGAGCATCAAAAGCACCGCACCGGCGTTGTTGTTGACGACCATCGCGTCCTCGGCGCCCGTCAAATCGCAAAGCAGCCGCGCCACATGGGTATGCCGGCTGCCGCGTTCGCCGTCCGTAAGGCTGTATTCCAGCGTCGAATACCCCAAGGCCACCTCCGCCGCGCTGCTAGCCGCGCATGGCGCGAGCGGCGCGCGGCCGAGGTTCGTGTGCAGGAGCACGCCCGTGGCGTTGATCACGCGGCGAAGGGAGGGGACACACGCCTTGGCCACGCGCTCTGCCACGAGCGCGGCAATCGCTTCCTCCGCGGGCATCTCGCCCGCCTGCCCGCCAAGGATCGACGCCCGCAGGTCGTTGAGCACATCCCGGGCAGCCGCCAGCACCGCGGCGTGGCCATAGGCGTCCCGGGCCGCCGCAAGCCCTTTGTTTGCAAGCAGCTCGTCCATTTTCGGTATCCGTTTGAGCAGGTCCTTTTGCATGCCGCACCCCTTCTATCCTTGTTTGCCGTCGGTATTCATTGTATCCGCCTGCTGAAAATAATCAAGTGATTTTGCACAATGCGAGTTTTTTCACAAAAGGCTATTTACAAAATAAATCTCTTGTGCTATCGTGATAGAGCGATTGAATGCGTTCACGCAGACATACTTGGGATTGAAAACCGTGTGAGAGTCTATTTCGTTAGACGCCGAAGGGGCAAGCGTCCGGTGCGCCAGCTGTGACGTGAAACTCTCAGGCTCAAACAGCACGGGTTGACCCACCCTGAAACACGCGTTACAGGGATATGGCAAAGGTTTTTGCCGTATCCCTGTTTTTATTTTTGATTTTTTGAGGAAGAGGCGTGAAATGGCCAATTTTCGCATCCTCACGAACAACCCGGCCGTGAAGAGCGCATACGGCACCGTGGCGCAGTGTGTCAAGGGGAGCGTCGCCGAGGTTTTTCAAGCGGTGCGCGACGCCGTGCACCTTGGCGCGGCGCTGATCAGTCATCCGCTCGCCGGGAGCCTGAAGCCCAACGAAAACCCCTACAAAAGCGTCGTGCTCTCCACGCGCCGGGGGCCGGTGGACGAATCGTCGCTCGCCACCATCGAGGATGCGCTCGCCGTGCTTCAAAAGCTGCCGGTCAAGGCGCGGCGCTACGGCCCCAAGGTGCTCGAGGATTTTTCGGTGATCGACCTAGATCTTGTCCATTCGGCTATGCAGGCATTGCCATCGGCATACTACGAACATTCAAGCGAAAAAGAGGAGGCGCACCATGGCAACGGTCTATGACATTCTCATCATCGGCGGCGGTCCCGCAGGGCTTTCGGCTGGCATTTACGGCAGCCGCGCCCGGCTGAAAACCGCCATTTTGGAGAAGGGCCGTCCCGGCGGACAGGCCGCCACGACGATGGAGATGGAAAACTACCCGGGCTCCTACCACGAGGTCAGCGGCCCCGGGCTCATGCAGCAGTTTGCGGACCACGCCAAGCATTTCGGGACGGAATTTCTGCGCGGCGTGGTGACGGGCGTGGACCTTGGCGGTCCCGTCAAAAAGGTGTTCACCAAGGACGGCGGGGTATTTGAGGCCAGCAGCGTCATCTTCGCACCCGGCGCGGAGCCGCGCACGCTCAACATCAAGGGCGAAGGCAAGCTGCGCGGGAAGGGCGTTTCCTACTGTGCCACGTGCGATGCCGACTTTTTTGAGGACCTGGATGTGATCGTGGTCGGAAACGGCGACGCCGCCATCGAGGAAGCCATGTATTTGACGCGCTTTGCCAACGAAGTCACGGTCATCGTCATCCATGACGAGGGCACGCTCGACTGCAACAAGGCCAGCGCGGAAAAGGCGTTTGCAAACCCGAAGCTAAAGTGGGAATGGTGCACAGTCCTTGAGGAAATCGTCGGCGACGAGCTGGTGGAAAAGGTCATCCTGAAGAACGTGAAAACCGGCGAGCTTCGCGAAAAAGAGGTCAACGGCGTGTTCTTCTTCGTGGGCACGATCCCCAAGACCGACTTTCTCAAGGGAAAGGTCGAGCTGGACGCGCAAGGCTACGTCGTCACCAACGAGATGATGGAAACGAACGTCCCGGGCGTCTACGCCGCGGGCGACGCGCGCGCGAAGTACCTGCGGCAGGTCGTCACCGCGGCCGCCGACGGCGCCATCGCGGCCGTGGCGGCGGAGAAATACCTGAGCGAAATGGAAAGCTTCCGCCACCAGGTGCTCGATGTCAAGGGGAAGGTGCTTCTGGCGTTCTGGGCGCCGCAGGTGGAGGAGAGCATCGCCGCCCTTTCCACGCTGGAGCGCGCCATCCAAGGCGCGGAGGGTGTCACGCTGTCCAAGCTGGACACCTACCGCAACAAAAAGACGTCCGCCACCTACCGGATCACCCGGATCCCCACGGTGCTGCTGTTTGAAAACGGCGAGGTTCAAGGCCGCCTGGAAGGCAGCTTTACCGAAAAGGATATTGTGAACCTGCTTGAGCAAAAGTAAAGCAAAGGAGTGAAGAACATGGTTGAGGTGAACAAGGAAAACTTTGACGCCGAGGTGCTCGGCTTTCACGGCGTCGTCTTTGTGGATTTCTGGAGCCCCAAATGCGAGCCCTGCATGGCGCTGATGCCCGATGTGGAAGCGTTTGCCGCGCGCAACGAAGGGCGTGCCAAGTTCTGCAGCCTGGACACCACAGGCAACAAGCGCCTGGCCATCGCGCAAAAGGTCATGGGCCAGCCCACCTTCGTCTTTTACAAGGACGGCGAAAAGGCATTTGTGTTTGATAAAGATTCCATCGACATGGCGGCGGTGCAGGCGAAGCTGGACGAGCTCGTCGGCTGATAAAGCGTAAAAGCGGAGGGGTTACTATGCGGCTTGAGATTGGGAACATTTTCATCCGGGATATTCAGTTCGCCGACGAGACGTCGGTGCTGGGCGGCGTGTTGTACGTAAACAAGCAGGAACTGGCGAAGGTTGCCGGGAGCGACGAGCGGATCAAGTCCGTCGAGGTGTTTCTGGCGCGCCCGGGCGAATCCGTCCGCATCCTGCCGGTCAAGGACGTCATCGAGCCCCGGGTCAAGGCGGAAGGGCCGGGCGGTATTTTCCCCGGCTTCATGGCGGATGTGGAGCAGGTCGGCAGCGGCCGCACGCACGTGCTCAAGGGCGCCGCGGTGGTGACGACGGGCAAAATCGTCGGCTTCCAGGAGGGCATCATCGATATGTCCGGCCCGGGCGCGGAGTACACGCCTTTTTCCAAAACCTGCAACGTGGTGGTCAAGGTGGAGCCCATCGACAGCCTCAAGCAGCACGAGCATGAGATCGTCGTCCGCCTGGCAGGCTTCCGCGCGGCGAACTACCTGGGCCTTTGCGCAAAGGGCGTTACGCCCGACGAGGTCAGGACCTTTGAGACAAAGCCGCTGCTTCAACAGGCCGCGCAGTATCCGGATCTGCCCAAGGTGGTCTATGTGTACATGCTGCAGACCCAGGGGCTGCTTCACAACACCTACTATTACGGCGTGGACGTCAAGCAGATCGTGCCCACGTTCATGTACCCCACCGAGGCCATGGACGGCGCGATCGTCAGCGGCAACTGCGTTTCCGCGTGCGACAAAAACCCCACCTACGTGCATGAAAACAGTCCGGTGATCGAGGACCTGTACGCCCAGCACGGCAAGACCATCAACTTCCTCGGCTGCGTGATCACCAACGAAAACGTCACGCTGATGGACAAGGAAAGGTCGTCCAACATGACGGCCAAGCTGGTGGAGTTCCTGGGCGCGGACGCGGTCATCATATCCGAGGAAGGCTTCGGCAACCCGGACGCCGACCTGGTGATGAACTGCAACAAGATCGAAAAGAAGGGCATCAAGTCCGTGCTGATCACCGACGAATACGCCGGGCAGGACGGCGGCTCCCAGTCGCTTGCGGACTCCACGCCGCTTGGCGACGCCTGCGTCACCGCCGGCAACGCGAACATGGTCATCACCCTGCCGCCGATGGACCGCGTGCTCGGGTATCCCGAGGTCGCCAATGTCATCGCGGGCGGCTGGGACGGCAGCCTGCTTCCGGACGGCAGCATCCAGGCGGAGATCCAGGTGATCACCGGCGCGACGAACGAGCTAGGCTTCCATACCCTCACTGCGAAAACCATCTAACGGTTTTTTCAGATATTTTATCATCCAGGAAAGGAGTTATTTCTGCCATGGCTATTCTAAACGGCAAGAAGGTTGCCATTCTGGGCGACCGGGACGGCATTCCGGGCATGGCCATTGAGGAATGCGTCAAGACGGCCGGCGCGGAAGTGGTGTTCTCCACCACCGAGTGCTTCGTCTGAACGTCCGCAGGCGCCATGGACCTGGAAAACCAGGCAAGGATCAAGGAGTTGGCGGAAAAATACGGCAAGGATGACCTGGTCGTCGTCCTGGGGGGCGCAGAGGCGGAAGCCTCGGGCCTGGCCGCGGAAACCGTATCCACCGGCGATCCTACCTTCGCAGGTCCTTTGGCAGGGGTCCCGTTGGGACTCAAGGCATACCACATCTTCGAGGTAAAGGATGAAATCGACCCGGCCGTGTACGACGAGCAGATTTCCATGATGGAAATGGTGCTGGACGTGGACGCGATCAAGTCCGAAGTCGAAACGTACAGGGCGTAGGCGCGTCGTTACCATATTAAATGGAAGGAGGACGCATCATTTGAGCAAAAAAAGAATTGTGCACTACATCAACCAATTCTTCGCCGGCATTGGCGGCGAAGAAAAAGCAAATGTCGTGCCTGAAAAGCGCGAAGGCGTCGTGGGGCCCGGTCTGGCGTTCCAAACGGCGCTGCGCGATACCGCGGACATCGTGGCCACCGTGATCTGCGGCGACAGCTATTTCAACGAAAACCTGGAAGAAGCTTCCGCCACGGTGCTTTCGATGATCAAGGATGAAAAGCCGGATCTGGTCATCGTCGGCCCCGCGTTCAACGCCGGCCGCTACGGCATGGCGTGCGGCACCGTCGCCAAGCTTGTCGACGAAAACCTGCGCATTCCGGTGGTCGGGGGCATGTACATCGAAAACCCCGGCATCGAAAGCTACAAGCGCTACGGCTATTTCGTCAAGACGGGCGATTCGGCCGCGGCCATGCGCAAGGCCGTTCCGGACATGGTTGCCCTGATCAAGAAGCTGCTCGCCGGCGAAAACGTTACGGAGGGCTTCATCGAAAAGGGGCTTCGGGTGAACTACTTCGCGTCCGAGCGCGGCTCCAAGCGCGCGGTGGACATGCTGCTCAAGAAGATCAGCGGCGAAGCGTTCACCACCGAGTACCCGATGCCCGCATTTGACCGCGTGGACGCGCAGCCCGCCATCCGTGACATCACGAAGGCGCGCATCGCGCTGGTTTCCTCCGGCGGCCCGGTGCCGAAGGGCAACCCGGACCACATCGAATCCTCTAGCGCATCCAAGTACGGCAAGTACAGCCTGAAGGATATCGTCGACTTTACGCCCGAAAACGGGCAGACCGCCCACGGCGGATACGACCCCGTATACGCCAACCTGGACCTGGACCGTGTCCTTCCGGTGGACGTGGTCAAGGAAATGGTGGCCGCGGGCGAAATCGGTTCCCTCCACGACTATTGGTACGCGACCGTGGGCAACGGCACCTCCGTCGCCAACGCCAAGCGGTTCGCGGCCGAAATCGCGGAGCAGCTCCTTTCCGACCACGTTGAGGGCGTTATCCTCACCTCCACGTGAGGGACCTGCACACGTTGCGGCGCAACGATGGTTAAAGAAATCGAGAGGCACGGCCTCCCGGTGGTGCATATGTGCACCGTGGTTCCCATCTCGCTGACGGTCGGCGTTCCCACCGTGGCCATCCCCTATCCGCTCGGCAACCCGGACCTTGCCCCGGCGGATGAAAAAGAACTGCGGCGAAAGCTCGTGCGCAAGGCGCTTAAGGCCCTTGGCACGGAGGTTGACGGGCAGACGGTATTCAAGGACTGACGATCAAACGAGGGCCGGAGATGAGCGGATCCATCTCCGGCTTTCCTTCAAAAACAACGGAGGTGAACCGATGAGCTTCCCTGTATTGCGCGGGGCCAGCTATGCTTTGATCCAGGCGCCGGACATGGTGCTGCACCAGGGCAGTACCCAAACGAGCGAAAAGCGCCTGCATCCGGATTCCGAATACCTAAAGGAGCTGCCGCGGCACCTGCGCTCCTTTGAAGACGCGGTGGCCTATCCCCCGAACCAGGTCTACATTGGCAACCTGAAGCCTCATGCGCTGGATGGCATCGAGCGCCCCTGGTATGCCCACCCCGTGCCGAGCGCGGCGCGCAAGGGCAGGCACGGCGAAATCATGCCGGCGGACGAGTTCTACGGCCTGATGAAGGCGGTGGATATGTTCGACCTGGTGCTCCTGGAGGAGAGCTTTCAGCGCGGCATCCTGGAAACGCTCCGGGCGCACCCCGTTGTGGGCGGCTTTAAAACGCTCGCCAAGCTGGAAAAGGGGCACGCGGACAAGGCGCAGATCGAATCGCTCGTGGACGGCCGCAAGGCCGAACCCATGTACCTAAAGGGCGAGTTGGTCGGCTGCGTGAAAAAGGCGCACGACTTTGACGCCGCGCTCAGCGAGCACGTGATGTTTGAAAACCTGGTCAGCAAGGCGTCGGCGGCCTTTGCGCTTTCGCTGCTGCTTTCAAAAACGGGCCTGAAGGCCGAGGAGATAGACTACCTCATCGAATGCTCCGAGGAAGCTTGCGGCGACATGAACCAGCGCGGCGGCGGCAACTTCGCCAAGTCGATCGGCGAGATCTGCGACTGCGTGAACGCCACGGGCAGCGACACCCGCAGCTTCTGCGCCGGCCCCGTGCACGCCATGGTGGAGGCGGCGGCGCTTGTCAAAAGCGGCATTTACAAAAACGTCGTCGTGCTCGCGGGCGGCGCGTCCGCCAAGCTCGGGCTCAACGCGCGGGATCATGTGAAAAAGGGCATGCCGGTCCTGGAGGATATGCTCGGCGCGTTTGCCGTGCATGTCGGCGAAAACGACGGCACCTCCCCGGTGATCCGCACGGATGCCGTGGGCAGGCACACCATCGGCAGCGGCGCGTCGCCGCAGGCCGTCATGCAGGCCATCATCGCCACCCCGCTGGACCGCACGGGCATCAAGCTGGCCGACATCGACACGTTCTCCGTGGAAATGCAAAACCCGGAAATCACCGAGCCGGCGGGCGCGGGCGATGTGCCCAAGGCCAACTACAAGATGATCGCCGCGCTGGGCGTGATGCGCAAGGACTTTGAGCGCAGCGAGCTGAACGACGTCGTCGCGCGCATCGGCATGCCCGGGTTTGCGCCCACGCAGGGGCACATTCCGTCCGGCATCCCGTTCCTCGGCCACTGCATCGACAGGATGGCCGCGGGCGAAATCCGCCGCGCCATGATCGTCGGCAAGGGCAGCCTCTTCCTGGGCCGGCTGACCAACCTGTTTGACGGCGTATCTTTCATCGTCGAGCGAAACGACGGCGAGCCGGGCGATGCGCAGGCGCTGGACAAGGAAAGCGTGCGTGCCATGATCGCCGAGGCGATGGCGGCGTTCGCCGCTTCGCTGAAGGCAGAGTAGGAGGCGGCAGTGGACAGGCACATCAAGGAAACCATCGCGCAGGTATTTGAGGAAATCTCCGAAGGGCTTGCCCATGGCGGCTTCGGCCGCCGCATGCGCGTCGGTCTCACCGTGCACGGGAGCGAGCACGGCGAGGCGGAAATGCGCCGCGGCGCGGCCCTTTCGCAGGGCCCGGACCTTCAGGTTGTGCTCATCGAGGAAACGGACGCGGCCGAGGCCCACAAGCGCATGGACGCGATGCTCGATCGCGGGGAAGTGGATGCGGCGGTCACGATGCACTACAGCTTTCCCATCGGGGTCTCCACCGTCGGCCGCGTGGTGACGCCCGGGTTTGGGCGCGGCATGTACGTCGCCTCCACCACCGGGACGAGCGACACCGAGCGCGTCGGCGCCATGCTGAAAAACGCGATTTCCGCGATCGCCGTGGCCAAGGCGTGCGGAAACGCCGCGCCGACGGTCGGCATTTTGAACCTGGACGGCGCCCGCCAGGTGGAGCGCGCGCTGAAAAAGCTTTCGGACGGCGGGTATCCCATCGCTTTCACCCAGAGCGCCCGGGCGGACGGCGGCGTGGTCATGCGCGGCAACGACCTGCTTCAGGGCGTGCCGGACATCATGGTCATGGACAGCCTGACGGGCAACGTGGTGATGAAGGTCATGAGCGCCTTTACCTCGGGCGGAAACTACGAGTCGCTCGGCGACGGGTATGGTCCGGGCGTCGGCGACGGATACGGCCGCATCATCCACATCATTTCCCGAGCGTCCGGCGCGCCCGTGGTGGCCGGCGCGCTGCGCTATGCCGCCGCGTGCGCGCGGGGCAATCTGCCCGAAAAGGTGCGGGATGAATTCGCAAGGGCGCGAAAGGCCGGGCTGGACGCTATCCTCAAGGGGCTTTCGCGGCCGGCAGCGCCGGAAAGCGGCGCGGAGAACATCGCGCCCCCGCCTGAGAAGGTGGTCACTGAGGAAATCACCGGGGTGGAGATCCTCGTGCTGGAGGACGCGGTGCGCGTGCTTTGGAAAAAGGGCCTGTACGCCACCAGTGGCATGGGCTGCACCGGGCCGGTGATCATGGTCGCGGAGGAGGACGCAAAGGCCGCCGTCGCGGCGCTCAAGGCGGCGGG
>CAZUIA010000046.1:0-15428 GCA_964620835.1 uncultured Oscillospiraceae bacterium | reverse complement strand
TAATATAGTATAGCACAGATGGCGCGGTTATGCCACTGGGAACGCAAAAAGGTTGTTTTCCCGTATTTTTCAGGCAATGGGAAGCGCAAATCGAAAAAAAGTCGGCGGCTTTCGCCCGCCGAAAGGCGCCAAGGCAAAGCGCGGCGGCGGTAACCGGCGCAAAACCCCTCCGATTTTCCGGCTTTCAAGAAAAACGGCCGCAGGCGACGGCCATAGGGCGCGAAGGCCCGTGCTTGCCCCGGGCGGCGCGGCGCCAAGCTGCGCGCGGTCCGGCCTTTCGGCCACGGGGACGCCGGCGGCCGCCTTTCCCTTTTTGCCTTTTCGCAGCACAATGCCCGCCGGCAGAGCCGTCGGCGGGCTAAGGGCCGTATCGGGGCCGCCCGCGGTGAAGCGGCCCCTCGTTTTAGCGCCCGATGCGATAGACTTCCCGCGGTTTTGGGTCACTCGATGACGATGCGGTTCTCCGTCAGGTCCACCGAAAGCGGGGCGTCCGCGGAGGAGTTTTCGGTGATATACGCCTGCAGCGCGTCGCGCATGTACGTCTTGTTCACGTAGACAAGCTGCGTCACGTCGCCCGCCATCTCCTTGCTCGTGTCCAGCACGTTGAGCATGGTGTAGCCGTCCCCGCCGCCCGCCAGGAAGCTGTTGATGACCACCTTGTACTTCTTGGCCAGGTCAAGCGGCGTTCCGTCCTTGAGCGTCACGCTGGTCAGGGCGTTCTTGCCGGCGGCCGCGTCGTGCTTGAACGCATACGTCATACCCGCCACCTGCGGGAACTTGCCGTTGGTCGTCGGGTACGCGGAGATGCCGTTTTCAAGCGCGTCCCAGATGGTCTGGCCGCTGGTTTCCACCAGCATCATGTTGTTGTCAAAGGGCAGCACGCTCGTGACCTCGCGGATGGAGATCTCGCCCGCGTCCAGCTTGGCGCGGATGCCGCCGCCGTTGACGATGCAAAGCTCGGCCCCGTCCTGCTCAAAGAAGGAAAGCAGCGCGTCCGCCACGAGGTTGGCGATGGGGGAGTTCTGGCAGCGGACCAGCTCGCTGGACCATTCCAGGTTGTCCGCAAGGTACCCGATGGTCACATCCAGCGCCGCGTCCACCTGCGCGTTGTATTCGTCTACCAGGGCCTTGACCTCTGCGTCCTCCGCGTACGCGTCCGTCAGGAAGATCTGGTTGTGCAAGATGCCGGTCATTTCGCCGTCATACACCGCCAGGTTGAGCTGGGTGACGGCCTCGCCGTGCTTGCCGGGGTTGATGAGGTACTGGTCCTCGCCAAGGATCGTGGGCCGGCCGGCGATGTCGTTGCCGCCGCCGATGGAGATATCGATGTCCGCGCTTTTCTCTACCAGCGGGCCGTTCTTGCTGTGCAGGTGCGAAAGCGCCACGATCACGTCGCAGCCCTCGTCACCCTTCAGCGTTTCGATGACCTCCAGGGCCTTGTCGATGTCCTCGTCAAAGGCGATGTCCTGGGTGTTGGCGTACAGCGTGGTGGCGGCGCTTTCGTCATCCGTCACGCCGAAGATGCCGATCGTCAGGCCGGCCGCTTCCCTGAGGATGTAATCGCCAAAGACCTCGGGGTACGCGCTCTGCGCGCCCTCGGGGATTTTGTCTTCCTTGTATTTCGTGTTGGCGCTCAGCATGGCGTACTCCGCGCTTTCCGCCAGGCGCAGCAGGTTTTCAAAGGAATAGTCAAAGTCGTGGTTGCCAAGCACCGTGGCGTCCAGCCCCAGCGCGGACAGGGCGGCCACGGACACGTCGCCCAGCGTGATGTTGGCGAGCGTGGTGTTGTACGGGGAATCGCCGCCATCGACGTACAGCACGTTTTCCTCACCCAGCGCCGCGCGCACCTCGTCTAGGATGGTCTTGATCCGCGCGACGGAGCCGATCTGGAAGTTTCCGTCGCTGGAGTTGTAGGGGATATAGTTGCCGTGGATGTCCGCGGTGACGAAAATCGCGACAAGCTGAAGCTTTTCGGCCACCGCCGCGGCCATGGCCTGCGCCGCCTCCACGGTGAGCACGTCGTCGGTCACGCTCTGGGCGGCAAAGACGCCCGCGTCAAGCGCAAGCTGCAGATGGTTAACGTCAAGGTCCGTGCCGTACAAGCCCTTGGCGATGGCGGTGGCGAATTCCTTGGCCGTCACCTGGGCCCGGGGCCGGAACGACAGGTTGTCCGCATCCAGGCCCATCAGCCCCGCGTTGATGACCGCCTCGATCTGCGGCAGGGACGCAAGCGCCACGCAGTCCTTCGCGGCGGGAATCACGTTGGCCGTGGTGATCGCCCCATTGGTCGCGGTGTAGCCGAGGTTCTTGGGCGTGGTTTCATAGGTCGGGATCAGGGAAGGATGGACGTCCGCCAGGACGAACAGCTCGTCCAGCAGCACGGCGGCGCCTTCGCGCGTCAGGCTCTCGCCCTCCGCGCCCGCGGGCAGCACGGAAACCATCATCAGCAGGGCCAGGAGAATTCCAAGTACTTTGCGCATCGCATTCACTCCATTCATCGTTTTGCGCGGCGAAAAAATCCGCCAGCCAGCGCGCAAACAAGTATAGCATGGATGGAGTTTCCAGGCAACGATGAGTTGGTTCCCAAGGCGGGGAAAACCGGGACCGCGGCGCGACCGCGTGCGTGCGTGCCGCCCTTTCCGCCAAACGTTTCGGGTTGACTCGCGCGCGAAAACGCGGTACGATGAAGCCTCTTCAAGGATGGGCAAGGAGGAAAGCGCGTGCTGACCGTAGGGATTTTGGGGCAGGCAACACGGCTGGTGGATGAGATGAACACGGCGCGGGCCATGGGCAGCGGCGACCTTTTGGTGTTTTCGACCCCTTCGATGGTCGCGCTGATGGAGGAGGCGGCCATGCGGAGCGTCGCCCCTTCCCTGAGCGAGGGGCAGAGCACCGTGGGCACGGCGATCGACGTGCGCCATACGGCGGCGACACCCGTCGGCATGACGGTCACGTGCGAAAGCCGGCTGACCGGGGTGGACGGCCGGCGCCTCACGTTCGACATTCGGGCATATGACGAACGCGGCGAGATCGGTTCGGCCACGCACGTGCGCGCCATCGTGGACGCCGCGCGGTTTCAGGCAAAGGCGGACGCGAAGCGGGGCTGATGCGGGCACGGCTTGTCCCGCGAAAAGCGGAGTGTCTTTTTATACCGGCGGTATGAAGGGGCCGGTCGTCGCCTTGCGCCGGGCGTGGCGCTGCCGTTTTCGCCACGGCTTTTCTTGCCGGGCGAACATTTTCTATTTTGAGGGCACCGCGGTTTTTCAGTTTATTCTCTATAAGCCATAAGGCGATGCGTGCACCGCCTCCGTCTTGCGCCGGAAAAAAGGCGGGCGCCGCTGCCCGCCCGAACGCTTGCCTCGATCTCTCCCATGCAAAGCGCTAGTTCCCCATCTCAATGCTGATCTCGCCGAATATTTTCACCAGGTCGTCCACCGCGTAGCTTTCGCGGGCAGGGCCCGCCGCGTCGATGACCGCCCGCCCCTGGTGCATCATCACGAGCCGGTTGCCGTATTGGACAGCGAAGCGAAGGTTGTGCGTCACCATGAGCGTGGTCAGCTTTTTTTCGCGCACGACCTGGTCTGTCAGGCGCATCACCGTTTCGGACGAGCGGGGGTCCAGCGCGGCCGTGTGCTCATCGAGGATCAGCAGGTCGATGGGCGTCATGGTGCAAAGGAGCAGCGCCAGCGCCTGCCGCTGGCCGCCGGAAAGGCTGCCCACGGGCAGGTGCAGCTGGTTTTCAAGCCCAAGGCCCAGGGCGGCCAGCATGTCCCGGTAGGCGCTCACCCTCTTTTTGTTCACCGCGTGCGTCAGCGCGTAGCGCTTCCCCTTGTTGTCCGCCAGGGCCAGGTTTTCCAGGATGGTCAGGCTCGCGCAGGTGCCCTTGGCCGGGTCCTGGAACACGCGGCCGATGAACGCCGCGCGCTGGTGGTCCTTCAGCTTGTCCACCGAGCGGCCCGCCACCTCGATACGGCCCGCGTCCTGCGCGGCCGTGCCGCACAGAAGGTTCAGAAGCGTCGTCTTGCCCGAGCCGTTGCTGCCGATGATGGAGACGAAATCGCCCCTTTGCACGGTCAGGCTGAAGTCGGAAAACACCGGCCGCTCGTTCACAGAGCCGCGGTTGAACGTCTTGTCGATGTGCTCCATCCTGACCAGGATGTCAGGCGCGGCCTTATTTTGCATGCGCTTGCCTCCTCCCGTCCAGGATGTTGCCGCCGACCAGCGCGGCAACGAACAGCGCGCTCATCAGCAGCTTCAAATAGTTGGTGGGAAGGCCGAGCTGCATCGCGGCGACCAGGCAGGCTTTGTAGAGAATGCAGCCGACCAGCGCCATGGTCGTGGAGCGCACGAAGCGAAGCTTCTTTAAAAGGCTGGTGCCGATGATCACCGACGCCAGGCCCATCACCACGATGCCCGTGCCGCTTGACACGCTGGCGCTTTCCGCCTGCTGGGCCAGCACGCTTCCGGACAGCGCTGCCAGGCCGTTGCCGAGCATCAGGCCGAGCACCTTCATGCCGCCCGGGCTGATCCCCTGCGCGGTCACGTACTGGTCGTTGTCCCCCGTGGCCCTGAGCAGAAGGCCCGATTTGGTCTTATAGTACAGGTCCAAAAGCAGCTTGACAAAAAGGGCGATCACGAAAAGCGCGATGAGCACGCGCCGCGGGTAGAGCGACTTTGGCAGCAGCTTCACCAGGCCGCTGGTGAACACCGTGGGCTGGTTGTAAAACGGCGCGACCGCCCGGCCCGAGAGCACCACCAGGTTGACAGACCACAGGGCCGTCATCACCAAAATGCCGGACAGGAGGTCGGAAATTTTCAGCTTCACATGCAAAAAGCCCGTCACGGCCCCGGCCGCGCACCCCGACAGGAATGCGCAGCCAAGCACCAGGGCGGGATGGACGCCGGCGGCGATCAGCGCGGCGGTGACGCAGGCCCCGAGCGGGAACGTTCCGTCCACCGACAGGTCCGGAAAGTGCAGCACGCTGTAGGTGATGAATACCCCCATCGCCATGATGCCGTAGATCAGGCCTTCTTCCAGGATGTTGTAGAAAAGCCGCAGCAAAACGTCCATCTGATCGTCCCTTCTTCGCCCGTTTCGTTGGCGGGTTTACTTCGCGGCCGCTACGTCCGCCGCGTCCTTGTACTGGTCCGGCAGCGCGATGCCGAGCTTTGCGGCCACCTCGCTGTTGTAGGCCGGGGTGCATTCGTCGATGAGCAGCACGGGCGTGGTTTCCGGCTTGGCCGCGCCGCTTAAAATGTCCGCCGCCAGCTTGCCCGCCGCGCGGCCCAGCTCCACATAGTCGATGCCCTGCGTCGCCAGGCAGCCGTTGACGACCTGCTCCACCTCCGAACCGAACACCGGGATGCCCGCCTCTTCCGCCGCGTGCAGCACGAGCGCGAGGTTTTCCACAACGTTGTTGTCGGTGAAGTTGTTGATTAGGTCCACCTTCTTGGCAACGAGCGACGCGGCGGCGGCCGCGACCTCGGCGGCGCTTGAAACGCCCACGGCCTCCACCGCGAAGCCGAATTCCGGCGCGATCGCGCGGAGCTTCTCCAGGTGCGCCAGCGAGTTCGGCTCGCTGGTGGTATAGATGACGCCGATGGTCTTGGCCTCTGGCAAAAACGCGCGGATCATCTCCACCTGCGCGGAAAGGTTCAAAACGTCGCTCACGCCCGTGCAGTTGGTTTCGGGCGCTTCGTTGGCCTTGACGATGCCGGCCGCGACCGCGTCCGACACGGCCACGAACACGACCGGGATGCCCTGCTCCTTGGTGGCGGCGTAGGCGCTCATCGCGGCCGGGGTCGCGACGCCCACCAGCATGTCATAGCCCTTGGCAACCATGTTCTTGGCCTGCATGTCGCTGTTGCCCATGTCAGCCATGGCGTTTTGGAAGTCCGCCTTGAGCGTCTCGCCCTCTTTGTATCCCCCCTGCGCAAGCCCGAGCAAAAAGCCCTCCGTGCAGTTGTCCAGCGAGGGGTGCGCCGCGAACTGGATGATCCCGACGGTCTTGGTTTCCGCCAGCGCGGCGGAGGTGCAAAGCAGCATCGCGCAAAGGAGCGCCGCAACAAACTTTTTCATGGAAAACCCTGCCTTTCTTCTCTTCGTACACCGAATATATCCTTATCGAAGCAGCCGCCCGTCACCATCGCCATCGCCACGTCATCCGCCGCCACTCCTTTCTCGTATTTGCCAAAAAGCAAAAAGCCCTTGTCCTTCAAGGGACAAGAGCCGTGCTCCTGCGGTACCACCCAATTTGCCTCATCGGCCGCTTTGCCACGCACCACCATGCGCGCTCCCCTCTAACGGCGGGAACCCGTCGGCTGCTACTTGGTTTCCCGTTCGCGCCGCCCTCCAAAGTCCATTCCGTTTGGCCTGTCCTGCCGCAATCGCACCGCCTGCGGCTCTCTTGAAGGAAGCGTCCAAGCGTACTCGTCTTTGTCATGGGTTTATGAATATGTAGGTGATTCTACCCTCATTTCACACGGTTGTCAAGGCTTTTTCCGGACTTTTTCACAATTGCGCCGCGGCGGCAAATTGCCGATTGCGGCAAAGGATGGTATACTGAGGCCAGGCGTGATGCCGGAAAGAGGTGCGTTCCATGAAACAAACGGTTGCGTTGCTGCTTGCGCTTTTCCTGACGCTTTTCTCGTGCACGGCCCTTGCGCACACGAGCGCCATCCGGCAGGACGGGCAGTTCGCCCTGCAGTTTTCCGATTTTTCCTCCACCGAAACGCATGCCATGCAGCTGAAGAAGGACGATATCCTGGATATCCTGGCCAGCTGCGAACAGGGCAGGCTTTCGGTCACCGTCAAGTACGAAAACGGCGCGGTGCTGTACTACGGCGCGGACGCCGTGCCCGCGAGCGCCGCGGTGCCCATCCCGCGCGACGGCATCTACCGCATCAGCGTGACCGGCGAAAGGGCGACGGGCAGCGTCATCGTCAGCCGCAACATGATCACCCGGGTGGAACCGCAGGAAAACGCCGCGCTGTACGCCCGTCAACAGGGGAGCTTCGGCTATCACCTTGCCTATGAGCAGGGCCTGTTCGCCTTTGAGCCCATCTACGGCGCGGACCGGTTTTATACCCTTCCCGCCGCGGGCGGCCTGGCCCCGGCCGAGCTGGTGCTCTCCCGCGTGCCGGCGTCGCTGGATGCCGCGGCCCTTTCGCTGCTGACCGCCGACGGCGCATCCGAGGGCCCCGCCTCCATGATCAACTGGCACGCCGCCCGTACCGTCCGCGTGGTCACGGGGGAGGATCCCCTGTCCCCGGTCATCGTGCATACGCTCATCGAGCTCAACAACGGCGAGCTGCTCACCTGCCAGGCGCGCTACGCGCTGGGGGACGAGGAAACGCTGGGGACAAAGCTTTTACAAATGGTGGAAAGCCTGCAGTTTTTCTACTGACGATACGCCCCAAAAGGAGGTTTTTTCCATGTCCCCGATCCGCGTGACCGTTTGGAATGAATACATCCACGAGCAAAGCGACGAAAAGGTCCGGGCGCTCTACCCGGACGGGATTCACGAATGCCTTCGGCAAGCGCTGGCGGCGGCGGATGTTTTCGTCCGCACCGCGACGCTTCGCCAGGACGCGGAGCACGGGCTGTCAAAGGCCGTGCTGGACGAAACCGACGTGCTGCTGTGGTGGGGGCATGTGGCGCACGGCGAGGTGGCGGACACGGTGGCCGAGCGCGTGGTCGAGCGCGTGCACGAGGGCATGGGGTTCATCCCCCTGCACTCGGCGCACATGGCCAAGCCCTTTCGGCGCCTGATGGGCACGCCCTGCGCGCTGCAATGGCGCGAGGCCGAGGAGCGCGCGCACGTGTGGACCGTCGCCCCCTCGCACCCGATCGCCCAGGGCGTGCCGCTTCAGTTCACCCTTGGCCGGGAGGAGATGTACGGCGAGGTGTTTCAAATCCCAAAGCCGGACGACATCGTGTTCATCACCTGGTTTCAGGGGGGAAACGTGTTTCGCGGCGGCGTGACGTTCACCCGGGGCGCGGGCAAGATCTTCTACTTCCACCCCGGCCATGAAACGCACGAAAGCTTTTACAACGAGCATGTGCGACGGGTGCTGCGCAACGCCGTTCGCTGGGCCGCCCCGCCCGAGGCGCGCGATTTTCAGTCCAATTGCTGCGTTCCCCCGCTCGAAGCGCTGTAAATTTTATGGAAACCCTATGGATTCCTCCTTTTCCTTGTGGTAAAATATGCCTATGTTGATGCGCTTTTTGCATGTAGGCCCGAAGAAAAGGAGGAATCCCCATGCGTACCCTGTCCCGTCACTTGGCGCTTGTGCTGGTCGTCCTGCTTGTGGTTTCCCTCGCGCCCGCGCTGGCGCAAGGCGAGCCGGTCGTCATCACCATCCTGGAGACGAGCGACCTGCACGGCAGCCTTTATTCCTACGACTACGCCATCGACCAGCCCACGAAGGATACCGGCCTGGCGCGCGCAGCCACGTACATCCGCCAGCAGCGGGCCATCGACCCCGAATTGATCCTGGTGGACAACGGCGATTTGATCCAGGGCAACATGATCTCCCTGTTCAACGGCGATGCCGTCCACCCGATGATCAACGCGCTCAACCTGCTCGACTACGACATCTGGAACCTTGGCAACCATGAGTTCAACTACGACTTCTCGGTCATCTCCCGCGCCGTTCACAATTTCGCGGGCGACGTGCTGATCGGCAACGCCGTGTATCCCGACGGCAGCGGCATGGACGGCACCAAGCCCTATGTCATCAAGGAGGTCAAGGGCGTCAAGGTGGGCATTTTCGGCATTGAGGCGCCGCACATCCCCCAGTGGGAGGCGTCCGACCCGACGCACTATGACCGCATGGACTTTATAAGCCCTAAGGAGCAGACGGGCCGCATGGTCGAGGCGCTTCGCGACCAGGTGGACGTGCTGATCGGCATGATCCACTACGGCCGCGAGGGCGAATACGGCACCGCGGGCGTAAACGAGATCGCCCTGAAGTACCCGGAGGTGGACGCCTATCTGATCGGCCACGCGCACGAGACGCTGAACGAAACGCTGGAGAACGGCACGATCATCGTCGAGCCGGGCAACAACGGCAAAAGCGTCTCCAAGGTGACGTTCACCATGGAGCAAAAGGACGGCAAGTACGTCATCGCCGAAAAGGCCGGCGAGACCGTCTCCATGGCTGATTATGAGCCGGACGAGCAGCTTCTGTACGCGATGCGCTACGTGCACGATTTCAGCGTCAAGGACGCCAACACCGTCATCGGACAGGTGAGCGCGGACTTTTTGGACAAGCAGTTCCTGCTGCCGGGCATTCCGACCGCGCAGCTTCAGGACACGGCGCTGGTGGACCTGATCAACATCGTGCAGATGCGCTACACCGGCGCGGACGTTTCCCTGGCGGCGCTGTTCACCACCAACGCGAACCTTACGGCGGGCGACTTCCGCAAAAAGGACAGCGTAAACGTCTACATGTACGACAACACGCTGATGGCCGTGAAGGTCACGGGCGCGCAGCTCAAGGAGATCATGGAGCAGTACGCCGGCGCGTATTTCAACCAATACCGCGAGGGCGACGTGACCATCAGCTTCAACCCGAACATCCGCCTGTACAACTACGACATGTTCGCGGGCGTCGACTATGAGATCGACATTTCAAAGCCCGAGGGCGAGCGCATCGTGAACCTCAAGTTCCGCGGCGAGCCGCTCAACCCAAGCGAGGAGCTGACGCTGGCGCTGAACAACTACCGCTTTGGCGCGCTCCTGTCCAAGGGCCTGCTGTCCGCCGACAGCGTGGTCTTTGATTCGACCATCGACATTCCGCTGACCCCGGCGGTGCGTGACCTGATCTCCGTGTACGTCCAGGAGCTGGGCGGTGTGCTGGACCCGGTATGCGACAACAACTGGCGCATCGTGGGCGCGGACCTGGAGGATCCGGCCAAGGACCTGATCTATGAGATGATCGAAAACGGGGAGATCGCGATTCCGACGAGCGAGGACGGGCGCACGCCGAACGTGCGGTCCATCAACGCCAACGATCTGCGCGAGCAGGGCATCATCCCGGCCGAGTTGGACGACGCGGCGTAAGCAAACGCAACGCGAAGGGGGCTGTCGCTCATTTCCCGCGACAGCCCCCTTTTGGCGTACATCCCAAGCCGGCCCGCACCGAAGGGGTTTTTGGTTTTCCAAAGCCTACGGGGCTATCCTGGAGAGCATGATTTCGCAGGGACCCCCAAGGAGAAACAGGCGTTCGGCTCCCTCACACCTATTCGCCGGCCAGGGCGGCGTTTAGAATCTCATCCGCGAGCGCACGCTTGGTCATTTGGGGAAGCGCCCGCACGCCGCTTTTGGTGACAAAGGATACGATGTTCGTATCGGCGCCAAAGCCCGCGCCCTTTCGGGTCACGTCGTTGGCCACGATCAGGTCCGCGCGCTTGCTTGAAAGCTTTCGCCGCGCGTTTTCCTCCAGGTTTTCCGTCTCCGCCGCGAACGCGACGATGAACTGGCCCGGCCTTTTTGCTTGGCCGACGGCCGCCGCCACGTCCGGGGTGGCGGTCAGCGTCAGGACGATGGGGGCCGGCTCGCCCTCTCGCTTTTTGATCTTCTGGGCCGAAACCTCCGCAGGGGCGAAATCGCATGGAGCCGCGGCCTGGATGAGGATGTCCTGCTCAAGCGCGCGCGCCGTGACGGCCTCATAGAGGTCCCGCGTGGTCACGACGGGCACGATCTCGGCGCCGGGGGGCGGGGTCAAGCTCACGGGGCCGGTGATCAGCGTCACCTCGGCGCCGCGCGCAAGGGCCGCCTCGGCGATGGCATAGCCCATCTTGCCGGAGGAGTGGTTCGTCAGGTAGCGGACGGGATCGAGCATCTCGCGCGTCGGGCCGGCGGTGACGAGCACGCGCTTGCCCGCAAGATCGCGCGCGGGAAACAGGAGCGACAGCGCCTGATTCACGATCGCCTCCGGCTCGGCCATGCGCCCCTCGTCCACGTCGCCGCACGCGAGGTACCCGCTGCCCGGGCCCACGGTCTTTACGCCGCGCGAAAGCAGCGTTTCAAGGTTTTGGCGCGTGGCCGGGTGCCGCCACATGGCTACGTTCATCGCCGGGGCGAGAAGCACCGGCGCGCGCGTTGCCAGCAGGGTGGCGGTCAGCATGTCGTCCGCGATGCCGCCGGCATACTTGGCCAGCAGGTTCGCCGTCGCCGGCGCGACGATGAAAACGTCCGCCGCCTTGGCCCAGGAGATGTGCTCGATCTCCCACTGGCGCGGCTCGTCGAACATGTCCGAAACCGCCGGATATCCGGCGAGCGCCTCAAACGTCAAGGGCGGCACGAACCTAGCGGCGTTCTTTGTCAAAATCACGCGCACGCCGGCGCCGAGCTTTTTCAGGCGGCTGACCACCTCGCACGCTTTGTACGCGGCGATGCCGCCGGTAACGCCCAGCACCACGGTCTTGCCCGAAAGCGGGGCAGTCATTCGTCAAGCTCCCTGGGGATATCGTGGTCGATCAGGCCGCGGTTGATCTCATCCACCGCGATCGATACGGGCTTGATTTCCTTGGTGTCAATCAGCGGCTGCGCTCCGCTGACGAGCTGGCGGGCGCGCTTGGCGACCTTGACGACGAGCGTGTAGCGGCATTCCGCTTGCTTTAGAAGCTGGGTAACGGACGGATTGGTCATGGCCATGGCGGGGTTCCTCCTTACCTGACGGGTTGTTTAGGTGATCACCGGCCGGTAGCGGACGGTGTTCAGCCGCTCGGCCGCGACGATGCTCTCTAAATGCTTGTAGGCCGTCTCCAGGTTGTCGTTGATCACGGCGTAGCGATAGCAGCCGAGCCGCGCGATTTCGCCGTAGGCGTTTTTAAGCCGCCGCCTGATCTCGGACTCGGATTCGGTGTTGCGCTCGCGAAGCCGGCGCTCCAGTTCGGCCATGGAGGGCGGCAGGATGAACACGGTCACGCACTCGGCCAGCCGGTTCATGACCGACCTCGCGCCCTGGGAGTCGATGTCCAGCAGCAGGTCGCGCCCTTCGTTGAGCATCTGCATGACGGGCTTGAGCGGCGTGCCGTAGCGGTGGCCGTGCACGGTGGCGGTCTCGAGGAAATCGCCCTCGGCCTCCATCCTGACAAACGCCTCTTCGGTGAGAAAGTGGTAATGCACGCCGTCAACCTCGCTTGGGCGGGGGGCGCGCGTGGTCGCCGAGACGGAGAAAGCGAAGCCGCCGTCCCGCCGAAGCAGCATGTCGGCCAGCGTGCCCTTGCCGGCCCCCGCGGGGCCGGAAATCACCATCAGGATGCCCTTTCTCACCTTACGCCTCCTCGTCCAGCCGGTTGGCCACGGTTTCGGGCTGCACCGCGCACAGCACGACATGTCCGCTGTCCATCACCAGCACCGCGCGCGTGCGCCGGCCGTACGTCGCGTCCACGAGCTGCAGGCGGTCCTGCGCGTCGTGGATGATGCGCTTGACGGGTGCGGAATCCGGCGCCACGATCGCGACGATGCGCGACGCGTTGACGATGCTGCCAAACCCAATGTTCAAAAACCGCACGGGATCACCGCCTATTCGATATTCTGCACCTGCTCGCGGATCTTTTCGATTTCGGCCTTCGCCGAAACGACCAGCCCGGCAATCTCCATGTCCTGCCCTTTGGAGCCGATGGTGTTGACCTCTCGGTTCAGTTCCTGCACAAGGAAGTCGAGCTTGCGCCCGATCGGCTCGCTTGCGTCAAGCCCCTGGCGAAACTGGCGAATGTGGCTGACAAGCCGCACCAGCTCCTCGTCGATGGCCGCGCGGTCGGCAAACAGCGCGACCTCCTGCGCCAGGCGCTGGGGATCGGCCGCCTGGTGCGAAAGCTCCTGCACGCGGGATAGGAGCCTCTCGTGGTAGTCAAGCGTCACCTGCGGGGCGCGAAGCGCGATGTCGGACGCGATCGCCTCCAGGCGGTCAAGCCGCGCGGCCAGATCGAAGGAAAGGGCCGCGCCCTCGTTTTCGCGCATGGCGCAAAGCTCAGAAAGGGCGCCGTCCAGCGCCGAAAGGCATAGGGCCGCCACGGCCTCGCGGTCGTCCTCCCGCTCGGCGATGGTCAGCACATCCGGCAGCGCGGCCAATTGGAAAAGCGTCCGGTCTGCGGAAAGGCCGGCCGCCGAGGCAAGCTTGTCCAGCGCGGCCATGTACGCCCGGGCAAGCGCCGTGTCCACGCTAACCTCCCTGGCGTCGTCGCGCGCGTTTTTGTAGGTGACGAAAATATCCAGATGCCCCCGGCTGATCCGGGCGGCCACGGCCTTTCGGAGGGTGTCCTCCAAAAAGAGCAGCCCGCGCGGCGCGCGCAGGTTCACGTCCAAAAAGCGGTGGTTGACCGCCTTCACCTCGACGGTCATCTCACGGCCGTCCCGCGCAAGGCTCAAGCGGCCGTATCCGGTCATGCTACGCAACGAGGCACCTCCTGTCGGGCGTCCTTATAGTATACCATTTTGCGCGCTTTTTGGCAAACCATTTTCCCCCTGCTCCTCCGCCGGCTCAGGCCGGGGCATGAAGCCGCGAAAGGCGGTCTTTTCAGGCCCGGATTCCAAGCTGATCCGGCCGCCCGCGCGCTCCAAAATGTCGCGCACGATGAAAAGGCCCATGCCGCGCTCGGGTCCCTTGGTCGTGAAGCCGGACTGAAACAGCTTGGGGCGCAGGGCCTCGGGCACCTCGGGCCCGTTGTTTTCCACGGCGAAGAAGTACGTCTTTTCATCCTCGCCCAGCACGATGGTCAGCCGCGGCTCCGGCGTTTCGCGCAGCGCGTCCAGCGCGTTGTCGATCAGGTTGCCGAGCACGCGGCACATCTCCCAGCCGGGCACGGGCAGCTGATCCCATTTGGATTGAATTTTCAGCTCCATGAACACGCCGCGCGCCTGGCCCTCGCCCAGCTTGACCTTGAGCAGCGCGTTGACCGCCGGGTTGCCGGTCTTCAGCGCCGTGGACACCGAACGGATGTCGCCGTACACGCGCTCGATGTAGTCGGACGCCTCGGCCGGCTCGCCCATTTCAAGAAGGCTGGAAACGACCTGCAGGTGGTTCAAGAAATCATGCCGCTGCGCGCGCAGCGTGACGTTCAGGGACTCCAGCTGCCCGTACGCCTCCTCCAGCATCAGGGACTGCTCGTTGATGCGGCGGGCGCTCAGCGCCTGCTGGATGTCCACCACCGCGCCCCAGATGACCAGCAGGGAGGCCAGGGAGATGATGAAGTCGACAAACAGCACGCTTTGCTGCTCGATGTCCGTGAACAGCACCAAAAAGGCGATCGCCAGCACCGCGGCGATCTGCACCCCATTGATGACGATGGAATAGGCGGCCGCCTTGTCGATATCGATGCGTCTGCGCATGGCTGCTTCCCTTTCAGGCGACAAATCTCTAGGATAAAGTATACCACATTTCTTGCCCGAATGCATACCCTATGATACAATACGCGCGAGAATTGTAGCGGAGTGAACGATTGATGCATAGCGACATTGACCTGGTGGGAAAAATTGGCTCCATGGCCCTGATTCGGCCGGAGGATCTGGATATCAACTACAACACGCTTTCCCGCATCGCCTCGGAGCTTCGGCCGGGCATGGTGTTCGTGACCTCCGGCGCGACGGAAATCGGAAGGCTCGACCATCTCAAGCGCGCGGGCAGGGAACTGCCCGCGGGCGAGGACGCCAAGACCGATTACGCCGCGCAGGGCCAGGCCATCCTGATGGCCAGCTACCGCCAGTTTTTGCGGCCGGAATACGGCCTTCGGCAGGTGCTGGTGGAGCACCAGCACTTTAACGACCCGGAAAAGCGCGAGCACATCCGCCGCCTGCTCCTTCGGGCCGCGGAGCAGGGGGCGGTGCCGATCGTGAACTATAACGACCCGGTCAGCGGCGAGGAAAACCGCAAGATGGAGCTTTCCCACCTGCGCGATAGCGGCCAGGAAACGTACGAGTGCGTGGACAACGACGAGACGGCCGCCGTCATCGCCGACTTGGTGAACGCCCGCTCGCTGGTCATCCTGACGTCCACCGAGGGCATTTATCTGGACCCGGCGGACCCCGCGACCCTCGTTGACGAGGTGACGGCGGCGGAGCCCGAGGAGCTGGAACGGAAGATCCGGCAGCTGCAGACCCACTGCCACGGCGCCAGCCGGGCCGGCGCGAACGGCGCGTACGCAAAGCTGGAATACATCCTGCGCCCGGCGCTGAAGGGAACCAGCGTGCACATCGGGCATGCGCGCCACAGGCTGGCGGACCTGCTTTCGGGCAGGGTGCCGCACACGCGCATCGCCCTACGGTAGGCGGCGAAGGGGCAGGGCGGTCAGCAAAAGGCCGATCCCCACGCCCGCCACGCCTTGCAGCAAATTGGGGCCGACGGCCGAAAGCGCGGCCGCAAAACCGTAGAGGAACGCTTCAAACACGAAATACCCCACCACCATCACGCCTTCGCAC
>CAZUIA010000045.1:0-15592 GCA_964620835.1 uncultured Oscillospiraceae bacterium | reverse complement strand
GCGTAGCGCTGCTACGCCCCTAAGGCTCCTGGCGGAACGAAAAAGCCCCCCGCCGCTTTGGACGCATTCATACGCTCCGTTCGTGTTACTTGATCTCGACGACCGCGCCAACCTCGGCGAACTTGGCCTTGATCTTCTCGGCTTCGTCCTTCTGGACGCCTTCCTTGATGGGCTTGGGGGCGGCCTCGACGAGGTCCTTGGCTTCCTTCAGGCCCAGGCCCGAGATCAGCTCGCGCACGACCTTGATGACCTTGATCTTCTCAGGGCCGGCATCCTTGAGGATGACGTCGAATTCGGTCTTTTCTTCAACGGCTTCGGCCGGAGCGGCGGCGGCGGGGCCGGCGGCAACGGCGACGGGGGCGGCGGCGGACACGCCGAATTTCTCTTCCAGGGCCTTGACAAGCTCGGCCAGCTCCAGCACGGTCATCGACTCAATCGCGGAAATAAGCTCTTCGCGGTTCATGATAGTCCCTCCATATTTTTGATGATTGATGAATTTGGGTGCGGCCGGGGCTTACGCCTCGCCGCCTTTTTGCTTGCGGATCGCGTCGATGGCGTACACCAGCGACCGCAGCGTCGCGGACAGCACGCCCACGAAGTTGGTGATCGGCGCGTTCAGGCTGCCCATCATCTTGGCGATGAGGACCTCCTTGGGCGGCAGATCGGCCAGCGCCTTGACGCCGGCGACGTCGATCGCCCTGTTGTCCACAAGGCCGCCCTTGATCTTCAGGCGGTCGGTCTTGGTCTTGGTGATGAAATCGTTCAGCACCTTGGCCGGCGCGACCGGGTCCTGGTAGCCGAACGCGAACGCGGACGGGCCCTCCAGCAGGGCGTCCAGGCCTTCGATGTTCAGCTCGCCAAGCGCGCGCTTGACCAGCGTGTTCTTGAGCACCACGTATTCGACGCCGGCGTTTCGGAACTGCTTGCGCAGCTCGGTCACCTGCTCGACGTTGATGCCGCGGTAGTCGACAAGCACCACGCTGCCGGCGCGTTCAAATTTGGATTTGATGTCCGCGACAGTCTGTTGCTTGAGTTCAAAGTTCTTCGACAATGCTTTTTGCCTCCTTTCTTCCCGGATACGTCCGACGGACGCTTTGGAAGAGAAACGCCCCTGCGCGCTGGCGCAAGGGCGTGAATCATACAAGCTCCTTGTCACCTCGGCGGGCAAACATTATGCGCGTTGCCGCGCACCCGCTGTCTACGGCGCAGGCTTCTCTTCAAGAAACCCGGTACACTATACCATAGGAGCCCGTTCCTGTCAACAAAAACCGCGATTTTCTACGGCTTGTGAAGGCGCGGAAAGTCCGCGGCCGCGCGGACCCCCGCCGGTCCTTCCGGGGCGCTGCTACTCGGCCGCCTGGGGCGTCCTGCGCAGGGGCCCGGGCATCGCGTTAAGCGTCAACGGTCCGCCCCCTGCCCAGGTAAGGATCAGCCCCTCCTCGGAAAGCGCGTAGGTCCCCTGGAGCGCGCCCGAGGGCAGGAGCACCGCCAGCATGCCGTCCTTTGCCATGTAGGTTCCCTTCACATTTTGGGACTCGTCCTGCGGGACGAATTTCTCGTATGTGCCGTCCCGATAGAGGGTGGTCTCGGCATAGATATCTCCCTCCACGCCTCCCCAGGTGCCCGCCAGCGCCGCGTCCACCGTGGTGGCCGCCGGCTGCTCGGGAAGCGCGGCGCGGCTCAGCGGCCCTGACTTTTTGACAAACGTCTTGACATCGTCCTCTATGGCGAGAACCAGGATATCCCCCTTGACCTCATAGGCCATCTCCTCGGGCACCTTCCCTTCCCCCATATCAACGGTGAACTTGCCCTGAAAGACGGTATAGGTGCCCGTGCCGCCCGAGTCAGGGTCGCAGGGGATGAACGTGACGGCTTCTCCCGACCCTGAAAACGTGATCTCGACATAGGTGTCGATGTCCACGCCGCCCCAGGTGCCCACCAGCGCGGGGTCGAAGGCTTCGGCGGGCGCCGCGGTCGGCTCCGGCGCCTGGCGGGTCATGGTCAGGGCGCTGCCCAACTGGCTGTCCGTCAGCAGCAGGGTTTCGCCCATGAGGAGGTAGTGGAACACTTCCGTCGTGCCGTCGGCATAGGTCGCTGTCAGGGTGCTGCCGTCGGCGAGATAGAGGCCGGCCTTTGCGGACGAGGCGTCGCCCTCATGAGACAGCGTGATCCCGCCGTCCGCCGTCAGAATCAGCTTGCGGGCGCCGGCGCCGTCCGTCCCCAGCCAGGTTCCGGCAAGCTGCGCGGCCGCGGGGACGGCGGCGGGAGCCTCCGTTTGCAAGGGCGGGGGTGGCGGGGGAAGCGTGGCCGGGGCGAGCGTAGCCTGCTCTGCTTGCGGCGGGAACGCCTGCGGGGCCTGCGTGGGAATGATGGGCGCGGCGGTTGGCGAGGGCTCCTGGTAGCGGGTCAGCGTGACGATCTGTTCCGCCTCCTCGTCGGCGAGGATCAGCGTATTGCCGGCGAGCATGAACTTCAGGTAGAGGTAGGTGTCGTCGGAAAACTCCGCCTCCAGAACGCCGTTGTCCGCCGTGAACGTCCCGATCGAGTCAATGGCCTCCGGCCGATCGTACGCGACGACGATCTCCCCTTCCTCCCTGAGGGTAAAAAAGAGCGTGTGCCCGTTGTCCGGGCCGATCCAGGTGCCGGCCAGGCCCGCCGGAATCTCCGCGGCCCTGGCCCACTGCCGGTTCAGGTTGATGACCTCCCCGGTCTGCGGGCTGGAGAGGACCAGCGTGTCCCCCGAAAAGTAGTAGTTCAGAGCGGACAGCTGGCCTCCGCCGGGCAGAAAATAGAGGAAGCCCGTGTCCATGGAAAAGGTGCCGAGCACCTGGTATTGCTGGCCGTTTTGGTCGATGATGGTTTCATAGGTAGAGTCGCCGTAGAACGTGATCGTCATGGTGTAGTAGACGTTGGTACCCCTCCAGGTGCCAACGAGGTCGGTGACTGTTGCCGCTTTGGCTATAGGCGCCGCCACGGTCAGCAAGGTGCAGGTGATCAGCAGTGCCAGGATCCTCTTGATGCCGGACATATTCCCGCTCCTTCCCCATTCGTCAGCCGTTTTTTGTGAAAATTTACCAGTTTCCTTCCCAAGAATACCACAACCATGCAAAGGCGTCAATCACACCTTTGCGCGCTGCGTGTGGGGGTGGGCTTGGGCCGCGCGCGGCCGATCGGACACAGGAAAGGCGCGGTCCTTTGGGATGGAGCCGCGCCTTGGGGGCGCTTTCGGCCGTTGATTCCGCCTTTATTTCTTCCTTACGGGTTCAAAAGCAGGCTTTTCAGCGGATTTCGGGTGCCCGGGCTTTCCAGCTTCCGCTTTTCCGGGTCAAGCGCGTCCAGATCGGCCGGGTATCCCAGCGCCAGCATCGCGATCACGTCCAGATCCTCTCCGATATCAAATTCCTTTCTGGCAAGCTCGGCGTCAAAGCCGGCCATGCAGTGCACGGCAAATCCCCTGCGGATGGCTTCCAGCTGCAAAAAGCCCGTCGCGGTGCCCGTATCAAAGCGGCTGTACGGATTTTCCCTGCCGTTTCGCCGGAAGGCGTGGGTGCAAAGGGCCAGGATTAGCACGGGCGCCTCCTTTGCCCACGCGTTTCCCGGCACGAGGCAGCGGGCAAGCTTTTCGTGCGTCTTGGGGTCGTCCCCGAGCAGGTAGCGCCAGGGCTGCTCGTTGTAGCAGCTTGGCGCGTAGCGAGCCGCCTCCACCAGCGGCAAAAGCGCCTCGCGGCTCACCGGCCGGCTGGAAAAGTTTTTCGTGGCATAGCGCTTTTGAATTTCCGGCATGATATCGTACGCGTACTCACGGATCATCGGGTTTCCCTCCTTTTCGCATGGAACCCAAAGGCGTTTCTTTCTTTGCTTCAGTATACCGTTTTAAACGGCCGGTGAAACGGGCTTCCCAGCCTCAAAAGCGCCGATGGGGGATTGAATTCGTCTTTTGGGTGGTATACTATTTTTGGAAAGAAGCGCAGCGCCGATCGGTTGCATTTTCAAGTCCGTTGTGCTAAAATGATAGTTGGCGTTTTTTGCCATGCGACAGAGTGTCGCGCAATCCATCACGGGAGGAAGATTCATGAGTTCCACCATGGAGAAGGTTTCCACCAACAAGATTAAGCTTCGCATGGAGCTTGGCGCCGAGGCGTTTGAAGAGGCGATGCAAAACGCGTACCTCAAGACGCGCGGCAGGATCAACGTGCCGGGCTTTCGAAAGGGCAAGGCGCCCCGCAAGCTCATCGAACGGATGTACGGCGAGAGTGTCTTTTATGAGGAAGCCTTTGACGCGGTGTTTCCTTCCCTGTATGACGCGGCGATTGAAGAGCACGGCGTGAAGGCGGTCGGCCGCCCCGAGATCGATATCGAAACCATCAGCGGCGATAAGGGCCTGGCTGTTACGGCCGAGGTCTATGTGCACCCCGAGGTGGTGCTGGGGCAGTATAAGGGCCTTTCGGTCGAGCGCCCGGACGATACCGTGGACGAGGACAGCGTGGACCAGGAGCTTGGGCGCGTGCGCCAGCGCAACGCGCGCGAGACCGAGGTCGAGGGCCGGCCCGTCAAGGACGACGACATCGTGACGCTGGACTATGCGGGCACGGTGGACGGCGTCGCCTTTGAGGGCGGCACCGCCGAAAAGCAGACGCTGACGATCGGCTCGGGCCAGTTCATCCCCGGCTTTGAAGAGCAGATGGTGGGCATGAACATTGGCGAAGAAAAGGATCTTTCCGTCAAATTCCCGGACGAATACCATGCCGAGGAGCTCAAGGGCAAGGACGCCGTGTTCCACGTGAAAGTGCACGCCATCCGTACCCGCGAGCTGCCGGACCTGGATGATGAATTTGCCAAGGACGTGTCGGAGTTCGACACCCTGGAGGAATACAAGGCGGACATTAGGGCAAAGCTTCAGCGGGAAGCGACCCGCCGTGCCGACGCGGAGTTTGAAAACGCGCTCGTCGAGGCGGCCGTGGAGAACGCTTCGATGGACGTTCCGCCGCCGATGGTCGAGCAAAAGATCGACACCATGCTGCGCGACATGTCCATGCGCATGGCGTACCAGGGCATCCGCATGGAGGATTACCTGAAGTACACGGCCCAGAGCGAAGAAGATTTGCGCGAACAGCACCGCGAGGAGGCCGAAAAGCGCGTCAAGGGCGAGCTGGTGCTGGAGGCCATCCGCCGGGCGGAGAACCTTCAGCCGAGCGAGGCGGAAATCGACGAGGTTATCGCCCGCTACGCCGAGGGCAGCGGCAAGAGCTTTGAGGAGTTCAAGGCCGGCCTGACCGCGCAGCAGCTTGACTACATCACCGAGGACGCGGCCACCATCGCCGCGCTGAACTTGCTGAAAAAGGAAGCCGTAAAACCCGAATGAAAACACCCGACCGACCCGTTGAATGAAAAGGAGGGAAAACATGAACCTAGTCCCCTATGTCGTTGAACAGACCAACCGCGGCGAGCGTTCCTATGACATTTACTCCCGCCTGCTGAAGGACAGGATCGTGTTCCTCGGCGGCGAGGTCGACGATGTGGTGGCCAACCTCGTGGTGGCACAGCTGCTGTTCCTGGAAATGGAAAACCCGGACGCGGATATTTCGCTGTACATCAACAGCCCCGGCGGCTCGGTGACCGCGGGCATGGCGATCTTCGACACCCTGCGCTACATCAAGCCGCAGGTGAAGACGGTCTGCGTGGGGCTCGCGGCGTCCATGGGCGCGTTTTTGCTCATGGCGGGCCAAAAGGGCAAGCGGTTCGCGCTGCCCAACAGCGAGGTCATGATCCACCAGCCCTCGGGCGGGGCGCGCGGCCAGGCGACCGACGTCGCCATCCAGGCCGAATGGATGGTCAAGACCAAGCACAAGATGAACCGGCTGATGAGCGAAATGACCGGCCAGCCGCTGGAGCGCATCGCGCGGGACGTGGAGCGCGACTACTTTATGTCCGCGGAGGAGGCCCTCGCATACGGTATCATTGACGAGATCTTTCAGCCCCGCGCGTGAAGCCGGCTGAAAACGAGGTAAAGAAATGGCAAACAATAACAAGGACAACGACCGGGCGGTCAAATGCGCGTTTTGCGGCAAAAGGCAGGAGCAGGTGCACCGGCTCGTCGCGGGGCCGAACGTCTACATCTGCAACGAGTGCGTGATGCTCTGCCATGAGATCATCTCCGAGGAGATGGGCGAAAAGCGCGAGTTTGAGCCGGGCGCGGTGCCAAAGCCCACGGAGATCAAGGCGGTGCTCGACGAGTACGTCGTGGGCCAGGAGTACGCCAAGCGCTCCCTAGCGGTCGCGGTCTACAACCACTATAAGCGCATCAACTCCCCTGCCAGCTCCACCAGCGACGTCGAGCTGCAAAAATCGAACATCGTCATGCTCGGCCCCACGGGCTGCGGAAAAACATTCCTGGCGCAGACGCTGGCAAAGATCCTGAACGTACCCTTTGCCATCGCCGACGCCACCAGCCTGACAGAGGCCGGCTACGTGGGCGAGGATGTCGAGAACATCCTGCTTCGCCTGATCCAAAACGCGGATTACGACGTGCAGGCGGCGCAGCGCGGCATCATCTACATCGACGAGATCGACAAGATCGCCAGGAAGAGCGAAAACCCGTCGATCACGCGCGACGTGAGCGGCGAGGGCGTGCAGCAGGCGCTTTTGAAGATCCTCGAAGGCACCGTGGCGAGCGTACCGCCCCAGGGCGGCCGCAAGCACCCGCACCAGGAGTTCATCCAGATCGACACGACGAACATCCTGTTCATCTGCGGCGGCGCGTTTGACGGCATCGACCGCCTCATCGAGGGCCGCATCGGCAAAAAGAGCCTGGGCTTTGGCGCGGACGTGCGCGGCGAGAAGGAAAAGGACATCGGCGCGATCCTACGCCAGATAAGGCCCGAGGACCTCTTGAAGTTCGGCCTCATCCCCGAATTCGTCGGCCGCCTGCCGATCATCGTCACGCTGGATAAGCTGGACGAGGAGGCGCTGGTGAAGATCCTTACCGAGCCGCGAAACGCCCTGGTCAAGCAATACGCCAAGCTCATGGAGCTCGATGGCGTGGAGCTTGAGTTTGAGGACGGCGCGCTGGTGGAAATCGCCCGCCAGGCCATCGAGCGAAAGAGCGGCGCGCGCGGCCTTCGCGCGATCATCGAGGGCATTTTGCTCGACATCATGTTCGAGCTGCCCATCCGCGAGGACGTGCGAAAGTGCGTCATCAAGGCCGAAACGGTCCGCGACGCCAAGGCGCCGGACCTGGTGCTGGACACCTCGCCCCGCCGCCGCAAGCAGATGCCCGGCGTGAAGCCGGAGGCGCTCAAGGCGGAGCCGGACGCGGTTTGACAAGCGCTGAAAAACGAATGCGAAGGGGCTGTGGTGCCGCGAGGTGTTGATTCGCGGGGCGACAGCCCCTTTTGCAGGTGGCGTTCCATGGAAAGCAAGGGAGTTATCCTACTCGTCGCCTTCTTTTTGAATTCTTTTTGCGCAAGCGCTACTTGATTTTGGAATAAATTTCCAATTTCACATTGCTGACACAAATAAACTATAATTGCATCACATTTTTGTGCATACTTGGAATCAAGACCGTTTGTGCGCAGGGGCTATGTTAGCCGTGAGGATGTAAGGCCGAATGAATGTTGTTTCTGCTATTTAAGGAGGCATATTAAGGAGGCGCAAAAGTGAAAAACAGAGCACGTATGTGGGCCGTATGCTTATTCCTTTCGCTTTTTGCTATAGTGGGCGGCGCCGGTGCGGAGACCATTGTGGCGGAATCCACCAGCGGCTACGGTGCCGGCGTAACGCGAGCGGGCGAGGAAGCTCGCATACAGAAAATGCACCGCTTCGAGATGGATGCTTACGATGAACCCTTCTGTATATCGCTCAAAAACTGGGGGATGGAACGGGAACTGGGCATCAAGGTCCTTGTCGATCTACGGCAGGTCCCCATCCATGTCGACGGCGAAATCTTTGAGGACGCGTATATCGTCTCCGCCGGCCTGGAGTACGAGGAGACGATATATTTCGAGCTTGTCGAGCCTTTGGACAGGGAAACAAACCATACGATGCAAGTGCTCGTCATCGCAAGCCCCCATACCTTGACCCGCGATGTGGATTTTGCCATGAGCGATTGGTATTCCCTTTCTTTCGACCATCGGCTGGTGTTTGATCCCGAACTGCCGCTGCAGGAACCGGCATATGCCGCGGAAAAAACCGCGTACGTTCGTGACGCACAGGTTCCCGGGTTCAAGCTTCATCCGGATGCCGAGAAGGTCGGTCGATATGCGCCTGCGCGCGAGCTGACGGTTCGCTCCGGTGAATCCTTTGCGCTTTTCTACCAGGCGCTGGGGTCTTCGCGCTGCAAGGGGGAAATGGCTGTGTTCATGACGCTTGGGCTTGAACAAGCATCTCTCAACGGGCAGGAGTATCTCCTCATCCGATCGGAAGACGGCAAGACGCAAAGCGGCGAGGTCCGCGTGCTGGCCCCCGAGAAACCGGGGACATATGAACTCATGAGCTGGATGGTCGAAAACCCCTTCGCGGAGGAAGCCCTGGACACTCCGCTTCGGTCAGCCTACCGCTTTACCATCAACGTCGTGGCCGACGAATAGTCCTCTGCGCCTTCACCTCCCTGCGGCGAGCCGTTGGGAGGCGTTTTTTTGAAACCGACCGGCATGCGCGCCGTTCTTTTTCGTCACAATATAGCGGCGCCCCTTTTTAAAAAGGCGCAATGCGCGCTTTAAAATTTTCCATCTTTTCACCGCATCAACCTCCGCGCAAAATCTCATCCTATCCTTGCTTTGTTAAGGAGGGATTGGATGTCGTACGCGCTCATTGCGATTCAACTGGTCGTCACCATCATCATGGGCGTCTATTTTTACAGGCAGCTTTCCAAGGAAAGACAGGCGCAGCCGGCAAAGACGCAGCGAAGCGGGCGCGAGATGGAAAAGCTCAACCACCTGCGCGCGATTCATCTGTCCGAACCGCTGTCCGAGCGCGTCAGGCCCACGCGGTTTGAGGACATCGTCGGCCAGGAGGAGGGCATCCGCGCGCTCAAGGCCATCCTCTGCGGCAAAAACCCCCAGCATGTAATCATCTACGGCCCGCCGGGCATCGGCAAAACGTGCGCCGCCCGGTTGGTGCTGGAATACGCCAAGCTCACGCCCGGCACGCCGTTTCAAAAGGACGCGCCGTTCATCGAGATGGACGCCACCTGCGTCCGCTTTGACGAGCGGGCCATCGCCGACCCGCTGCTCGGAAGCGTCCACGACCCGATCTATCAGGGCGCGGGTCCGCTGGGCGTCAACGGCGTTCCGCAGCCCAAGCCCGGCGCGGTCACACGCGCGCACGGCGGCGTGCTGTTCCTGGACGAGATCGGCGAACTGCACCCCATCCAGATGAACAAGCTTTTAAAGGTGCTGGAGGACCGGAAGGTGCGGTTTGAGTCCGCGTACTATAATCCCGAGGACACGCACGTGCCGCGCCACATTCATGACATTTTCAAAAACGGTCTGCCGGCGGATTTTCGCCTAGTCGGCGCGACGACGCGCGGCCCCGATTCGCTGCCGCCGGCGCTTCGCTCCCGGTGCATGGAGATTTACTTCCGCGCCCTGGAGCCGGACGAGATCGCCCGGATCGCCGCGGGCGCGGCCGAGCGCGCGGGCTTTCGGATGAGCGAGGCCGAAGCCGGGCTGGTCGGGTGCTATGCCTCCTGCGGGCGCGACGCCGTCAACATCGTGCAGATGGCGGGCGGCGTGGCGCAGCTTGACCGGCGCACGGAGATCACAAGGGAGGACCTTGAATGGGTCGTGGATTCGGGCCACTACCCGATCCGCCCCGAGCAGAAGGCCGCGACCTCGCCCGCCGTGGGGCATGTGCACGGCCTGGCCGTGTACGGCTCGCACCAGGGCGCGGTGATGGACATCGAGGCCGTGGCCACGCCCGGCAGCGGCGCGCTCACCGTCACGGGCATCGTCGAGGAGGAGGAGCTGGGGCCCGACGGCCACCGCGTGCGCAGAAAGAGCATGGCCCGCGCCTCCGCGCTCAACGTGCTGACGCTGCTTCGGCGCATGGGCTACCCGGTGGACGAATATGACCTGCACATCAACTTTCCTGGTGGCACGCCGGTGGACGGGCCGTCCGCGGGCGTGGCGATGGCGGCCGCGGCCGTTTCGGCGCTCACGGGCCGCGCGGCGGACGGCGCCACCGCGCTGACCGGCGAGGTGGGGGTGCGCGGCGAGGTGCACCCGGTCGGCGGCGTGCCGTCCAAGATCGAGGCGGCCAAGCGCGCGGGCCTTTCGCGCGTGCTGGTGCCCAAGGCCAACTGGCTGGAGAGGTTTCACGCCATGGGCATCGAGGTGGTGCCGATCGAGACGCTCAAAGAAGCGCTCAGCCTGATGTGGGTGGACGCGCAGGAGGAGGCGCAGACGCTTGTAAAGCTCCCGGCGGAAAAGCTGGCGGCGCTGGGCACGGAAAATTCGTAAGCCTATGTGAAAAGTAGGTTTCCCGAGCAAGCTCACCGGACATACATACAATGAGCGGAACGGCGAAAGCAGGGCCATCGCTTACATCCGAAAGCGATGGCCCCAGACCGTTACCAAAGCCCCGGGAGAGCTCGGGAGGGGCCGGAGCCCCTCTCGAATCAAATCAAATCCCCCGCACCAGCCGCATTGTCGCGCTGCTGCGCATCGCTCTGTGCGGCTGGCAACCTCCGCATTCACTATTCCGCCACTGGCGGGTGAATGCTCCGGTTCATGTACGGTGGATTTGCGCAGATTCCGTAGGCAAAGCCGGAGGAATCTGTACGTAAGCTCCCACCCGAAGGGTGGGATGAGGGCGAGCGAATTGAAAATTCGCCGCCCGAAACCCGGCGGCGCCGTAGGCGCTGACGGGGCGTTTCGCCTGAGGCCGCCCGGAAATCCCGCAGGATTTCAGGCCGAATCCCTTCCCACCCCGTTGACAAACCGCAGTTTGTCAACGCCGCCCCTTGACCGCATCCTGTATAATAAAGACAGACCATCACAGGAGGAACAAGCTTTGGCAAGAAAGAAAGCAACGGAACGCCTGCCCGTATTGCCCCTTCGGGGCCTGATGGTGTTTCCGCATATGGTATTACACTTTGATGTGGGGAGAAAGCGCTCGCTGGCGGCGCTGGAGCGCGCGCTGGTGGAGGATCAGCGCGTCTTTTTGGTCGCCCAGCACGATGCGGGGGAAGATGATCCGCAGCCGGAGGATCTTTTCGCCGTGGGCACCGTGTCGCGCGTCAAGCAGGTATTGAAGCTGCCCGGCGACAACATCCGCGTGCTCGTGGAGGGCCTTCGCCGCGGGCGGCTCGTCCGCAGCGACAACCAGGACAACTGCATGATGGGCGAGGTGGAGCTGATCACCGACACCTCGCACGCGAGCGAGATGGAGCTGGCCGCGCTTGTCCGCACCACCCACGGCTTTTTTGAGCAGTACGCCAAGGCCAGCGGCCGCGTCGCCAATGAGACGATTTCGTCCGTCCTGGGCGTCGAGGACCCGGCGCAGCTCGCCGACGTGATCGCGGCCAACGTGTTGACCCGCATTGACGACCGGCAGCAGATCCTGGAGCTGCGCGACGTGAGCGAGCGCCTGGAGGCGCTGTGCGGCATTCTCGCGCGCGAGGCCGAGCTGACGGGCATCGAAAAGCAGGTGCAGCAGCGCGTGCGCGCCCAGATCGAAAAAAACCAGAAGGATTACTTCCTGCGCGAGCAGATCAAGGCCATCCAGACCGAGCTGGGCGACCGCGACGCCAACGACGTGGAGGACCTTCGCGTGCGCATGGAGAAAACGCCGCTCAACGACGAGGCGCGCGAAAAGGTGCAGCGGGAGATCGGCCGCCTGTCGCGCATGATGCCGGGCTCGCCCGAGATCGGCGTGAGCCGCAGCTATGTCGAGTGGATCCTGGACCTGCCCTGGGGCAAGGAGACCAAGGACAAGCTGGACCTAAAGCGCGCGCGCCGCGTCCTGGACGAGGACCACGACGGCCTGGAAAAGGTAAAGGAGCGCATCCTGGAATACCTGGCCGTCAGCCGCATGAAGGGCAGCCTCAAGGGGCCGATCCTCTGCCTGGTGGGGCCTCCCGGCGTGGGCAAGACGTCCATCGCCAAGTCCGTCGCCCGCGCCATCGGCAGAAAGTTCGTGCAGATGTCCCTGGGCGGCGTGCGCGACGAGGCCGAGATCCGCGGCCACCGGCGCACGTATGTCGGCGCGATTCCGGGCCGTATCCTCTACGGCATGAAGCAGGCCGGCACCATGAACCCGGTGTTCCTCTTTGACGAGATCGATAAGATGAGCCACGACTTCCACGGCGATCCGGCCTCTGCGATGCTGGAGGTGCTGGACGCCGAGCAGAACATGGCCTTTCGCGACCACTATTTGGAGCTGCCCTTTGACCTGTCGAAGGTACTGTTTTTGACCACGGCCAACAGCGCCGACGACATCCCCGCCCCGCTTTTGGACCGGATGGAGCTGATCCGCCTGCCGGGCTATACGGAGGAGGAAAAGCTTGATATCGCCAAGCGGCACCTGATCCCCAAGCAGCTCAAGGAGCATGGCCTCAACCGCCGCACGGTGCGCATCACGGATCGGGCGCTGCGGGACGTGATCTCGGGCTACACGCGCGAGGCGGGCGTCAGGCAGCTGGAGCGCACGGTTGCAAAGCTTTTGCGAAAGTCCGCCGCCCGCATCCTGGAGGAGGAACTGCCCCAGGTGGCCATCCAGCCGGCAGACCTGCAGGACCTGCTCGGGCCCGCGCGCTTTCGGCGCGATTCCGTGTCCAAGCAGCCGGAGGTCGGCGTGGCCATGGGCATGGCCTATACGCCCTTTGGCGGCGAGACGCTCGCCGTGGAGACGACCGTCATGCCCGGCACCGGCGCGCTGCAGCTCACCGGGCAGCTTGGCGACGTGATGAAGGAAAGCGCGCGCGCCGCCATGAGCTATGTCCGCGCCCGCGCGCAGGAGTTCGGCCTGGACCCGGAGTTTTACAAGGCCCAGGATGTGCACATCCACGTGCCCGAGGGCGCGGTGCCCAAGGACGGCCCGTCCGCCGGCGTTACGCTCACCTGCTCGCTGGTCAGCGCGCTGACCGGCATCCCGGTGCGGCAGGATCTCGCGATGACCGGGGAAATCACGCTCAGGGGCCGGGTGCTGCCCGTCGGCGGCATCAAGGAAAAGCTGCTGGCCGCCCACCGCGCGGGCATGGACGACATCCTTCTGCCCAAGGAAAACCAGCCGGACCTTTCGGACTTGCCGCCCACCGTGCGCATGCAGATGCGCATCCAGACCGTCGAGCGGATCGACGAGGTGCTTTCCGCCGCGCTCGTCCAAAAGCCGGCCCGGTGGACGGCGCTTCCCGTGCAGCCGGCCGGCCATCCCGCCGAGGTGCACGATGGACATTAAGCGCGCCGCCTTCGTCACGTCGCTTCTTCGCTATGAAAACTACGAGGGCATGGGCCTGCCGGAGATCGCCGTCGCAGGCAAGAGCAACGTCGGCAAATCGTCGCTCATCAACAGCCTTTCGGGCCGAAAAAGCCTGGCCAAGGTCAGCGGTACGCCGGGCAAGACGCGCTTGATCAACGTGTTTCGCATCAACGACGATTTTCACCTGATGGACCTGCCCGGCTACGGGTTTGCCCGCGTGGCAAAGGACGAGCAGCGCAGGTGGGCCGCCATGATGGAGGGGTATTTCGCCGGTTCCGGCCTGCTTTCGCATGCGCTGCACCTGGTGGACATCCGCCACGAGCCCACGCAGGACGACCGGGACATGAACGCGTTTTTGCGCCAGGTGGGCATTCCGTTCACCGTCGTGGCCACCAAGGCCGACAAGATCAGCCGGGCGCAGCGCGCCCGGCAGGTGCACGCGATCTGCCGGGCGCTGCAGGTGCAGCCGTGGGAGGTCATCCCGTATTCTTCCGAGGACGGGACCGGGCGGGACGCGGTGCTGTCGCTGTTTGACAGGGCATGCGGGCAGGCAAGGGAGGACGACGCGCCCGCCGAAGGCATGTAGGGAGAAGGAGCAATCGCTTACGAAAAACCCGGAAGGGGTCGAAAAGTCAAAACCTTTTGAATGTCATTCAAATCCGCCGAGTATGCGGCGGATTTGTGAGCTTTGTGCAGCGTGGTGAGGAAAGATATGCTGCTCCTGGCGGCGCCGTGAAATCCCACAGGATTTCAGGCCGAATCCTCTTCCTCCCGTTGACAAACCGCAGTTTGTCAACGCCGTATTCGCTTTACGCGGGAAGATATCCCGTGCTATAATGACAAAAGATGAAACGGGAGGGCTACGCTATGCTGCATATTCGTGAAATTGCCCCCACGAGAAGCGGTCTGAAGGAATTTGTGCGGTTTCCCCTTTCGCTCTACCAGGATGATCCCGATTACGTGCACCCGCCGGAGGCGCAGCAGATCAGGAACCTGATCGGGCGGCGCAACGCGACGGTTCAAAACGGCGTGCAGTGCTTTCTGATGGCCTATGACGGCCAGCGGCCGGTGGGCCGCGTGCTGGCGGGCATCGATTTTCGCGTCATGCAGCGGCTGGGCGAGCGCCAGGGGTACATCAGCCTGTTTGAGTGTATCGACGACCAGGCGGCCGCGAACGCGCTGTTTGACGCGGCCAAGGCGTTTTTGAAGCTCAACGGCATCACCTCCGTCGTGGGGCCGAATCCCGCCATGTTCGACGATTTCGGCATCGGCCTGCTGGCCGAGGGGTTTGACACCCCGCCCTCGTTTTTGAGCCCCTACAACCCGCCCTATTACAAAAAGCTGTTTGAGGAAGCGGGCTTTCAGAAGCGCTGCGACTATTTTTCGTATGACCTGCCGCTGGAAAGCTTTGGCGGCGACCGCTACGAAAGCGTGCTGGCCCGGGCGGGCAAGCGCTTTGGCTACACGGTCGAAAATGTGAACGTGCAGCACGATTTGAAGCGCCGGGCGCGCGAGTTTGCGCGCGTGATCGCCGAGAGTACCCCGGCCGAGTGGGAAGTGATCCCCCCCTCGTCCGAAACGCTGTACCGCGAGCTGAAGCATCTTAAAAAGATCCTCTGGCCGGAATACATCCTGATGGCCTACGCCGGCGAGCGGCCGATCGGCCTTCTGCTCGTCATTCCCGATTGCCAGCCGCTGCTTCGGGGGCTCAAGGGCCGTCTGTTCCCCGTGGGCGTGATCCGCATGCTGTTTGCGCGCACCTCGGTCAAGCGCATGCGCACGGTCATGCTGTACGTGGTGCCCGAGTACCAGACCAAGGGCGTGGAAGCGGTGATGATCTACCGCGCACTGCAGACCGCGGCCCAAAACGGGGTTAAGGTGGCCGAGGCGTCGATGATCAACGAGCAGAACCTCAAAATGCGGCTGAGCACCGAAAAGCTCGGCGCCAAGGTGGCGAAGGTGTACCGGCAGTATCGGCTGGAGATATGAGACAACAGGAAAAGGATGGGCCGTTGCGCGCAAAAGCGGGATGGCTTGGCGTACAGACGTAGACGAAGCGGCGGGCGAGAGGCAAGGTGATCCGTGCGGCGCGGGGGAACGGAATCGTCTTTCCCATCTATCCTGCCTCGCGCGCGAAAGGGCCTCCGGCGGCCAAAGGCGCCGCCTTTGGAAACCG
>CAZUIA010000044.1:0-15867 GCA_964620835.1 uncultured Oscillospiraceae bacterium | reverse complement strand
GGGTGCCACAGGTGCCACAGGTGCTACGGGTGCCACAGGTGCCACGGGTGCCACGGGTGCCACAGGTGCTGACGGTGCTGCAGGTGCCACGGGTGCCACGGGTGCCACGGGTGCCACCGGCGCTGACGGTACCAATGGAATCGACGGTGTCACGGGTCCGACCGGCCCCACCGGCCCCACGGGCCCTGCGGGCTTGCCGGGCGCTCAGGCCGGTTCCATCTACCTGTACAATACCGGAGCGGATACCATTGCCTCGGGTGAAAGCGTATCCTTTGATCAGGGCTCGATTCCTTCCGTGTTCCCTGTTCTCGGCATGACGTTCATCGCCCCGGACTCCATCCAGTTGACGCTTCCGGGCACGTATCGGGTAGATTATCTGCTCATTCCGACGCAAGTGTATACCACGCTGGCATTGTTCCTCAACGGCACGGAAATTCCCGGTTCGCGCTACACGACCAACGTTCCTCCCTCGCCTGTGGATGGAACTGTGATCTTCACGCTGGAAGCCGGGGATGTGCCCGCTGTGTTGACGCTGCGAAACGTGGACCCGATGAACAGCGCGACGCTGGTCGTCGGCCAGCTGCCCAACACGGTAAACGCAAGCCTCCTGATCACGGCGATTGACGTCCAGCCCTGATCGGAACAAGTGACCCCGCACAAATGATCCGACCCTGTGGGCGGGCCGGCAGCTTTGCCGGCCCGCCGTTTGCGCGGCGGCCCGCCGGACCGTGGCAGCGGAAACGGCGAGGCATAGCGCCGAAAACCGGGGCGACCACGGCAGGCCGCGCCCTTGTCCTGGCGGCGCTTCCCAAAGAGGATCTGCGCAAATGTTTGCAAACGCGCAACAAGGGGCTTTACATTCGCGCGCGGCGAGGCTATCATAGGGACGATCACAACAAGGGGGCATCGATTCCTTGCATCATACGCCTCGCACCGTGAAGCGGCCGCTGAAAATCGCGCTGAGGCTTGAAGCGCTGTTTACCACGGAGCAGTTCACCTTCGGGCACCTTTGGAAGATGTTCGTGCCGCTGGTTTTCGACCAGCTTTTCATATTCATCATCGGCGTTTTGTCCTCGGCCATGGTGTCCTCGTCCGGGGAGGCGGCCATTTCGGCCGTCACCATGGTGGGGTCCGTCGGGTTCATCGTATCGGCCCTGTTTAACGCACTGTCTACCGGCGGCATGATCCTGGTCGCCCAGGCGCGCGGCAGCGGCGACGACGAGCGTGTGCGCGTGGTCATCGGGCAGACCATTCTGCTTTCCACGCTGATGGCGGTTGTCTGCTGCGGCGTGTTCGTCGGGTTCGCGGACCCGCTGGTCAGGCTTTTATACCCCAAGGCGGAACCGCTGCTGCTTGCCTACGCGGCGCACTATTTGCTCCTCATCAGCCTGTCGTATATCCCCTTTGCATTGTTCAACGCCGTTTTCTACGCCTTTCGCGGGCTGGGCGACGCGAAATCCAGCCTGACGCTGACGATCACGATCAACACGGTCCACCTGACCGCCAGCTTTGTGCTGATCAACCTCTTTGACCTGGGCGTCACGGGCTCGGGCCTTGCGTATATTCTCGCGCGATCCATCGGGGCCGCCGTGGCGGTGGCCTGGATGTTCAAAATCCGAAATTCCGTCTGTATGCGCGCGAAATATGTGTTTCGCTTTGCGAAAAAGGTGCAGGCGTCCATCCTTCGAATGGGCGTCCCGCTGGCGATGGAGCAGGTGCTCTTTCAGGCGGGCATGCTGCTCACGCAAATGTTCATCGCCACGCTGCCAACCGCGACCATCGCGGCCAACGCCATCGCCGGGTCCGTGTTCGGGCTTTTCAACGCCGTCGCGTTTTCGCTGACCTCGATGGTGACGACTGTTTGCGGCCAGTGTGTCGGCGCGAAAAGGCCCGACCTTGCGACGGTCTATTGCCGTTCGTTTATCAAGGCCGGGCGCTACCTGCTGCTTTTCACAGTGATCGTTTTATGTCCCCTGTTGCCGTTGGTTTTGCGCCTGTACACCCCTTCCGCCGCCGCGCTGCCGCAGATTTACCTGGCGCTTTTGATCGGCTTTTTGCCCGCGCCGCTTCTGTGGTGCGACGCGAACATCCCCGGCGCGGCGATGCGCTCCGCGGGCGACACCGCGTTTGTGACCATCGTTTCGCTGTTTGCCTTGTGGACCGCGCGCGTGGCGGCCGGCTACCTGCTGACCATTCCGCTGGGCCTGGGCGTGGCCGGCGTGTGGATGAGCATGGGGCTTGAGTGGGCACTGCGCGCGCTGCTGCTGCGCCCCCGGCTTGCCAGCAGAAGGTGGCTGCGCAAGGCTTTGGCATAGCGCCCCGATGCCCGCACATTCCTTTTCCATCAAAAGCCCCGGTCGGCGCATTCCCCTCGCCGCGCGGGGCTTCCCTTTTGCGCAAGGCCGGGGACGTCCCGGCGCGGATTACTGAAACAGCAGGTACTTGGTCATCATGTACCCTTTCACCCCGTATACCTCCACGCGGCACCAGGTCTTGCCGTACTCGAGCACCGTCACCGGCGTGCCGTTATAGTACTGGCCGAGGCTTTTGCTTTCGGCGCTCGCGCTCAGGCGCAGGTTCAGCTTCTGCGTGGCCACGGGGTTTTTCACGACCGCCTTCATCGTGCCGGAACTGCCGGAGGTGAAGGACAGGTATTGGGTCATCATATAGCCGACCAGGCCGTTGACGTCAACGTAGCACCAGTCGCTGCCGTAGCGCAGAATCCTTACCCGCGTGCCGTTGTAATACTTTCCGAGCACCTTGCCGGAGGTGCTGGCCCTGTCGCGCAGGTTCAGCCTCTGCGTGGCCACGGGGTTTTTCACCGTCGCGTATGTGGCGGAGGGCGAAACCGTGGGCGCGGGCGTCGGAACCACGCCGGCGCCGAAATAGAGGTAGCTTGTCATCATATAGCCGGTCAGGCCGCCCACTTCCACCTGGCACCAGGTCGCCCCATGCTGCAGGACGCGCACCACCGTGCCGTTGTAGTACCGGCCCAGAACCGCGCTTTGGGTGTCGGGCCGCTGGCGAAGGTTCAGCCGCTCCGTCGGGACGGGGTTGTTCACCTGGGCATAGGCGGAGGATGCGGTTGGCTGCGGCTGTGGCGTTGGGACGGGCGCGGCGCCGCCGAAAAGCAGGTACGCCGTCATCATATAGCCCATGATGCCGTCCACCTCGACGCGGCACCAGGCAGGCCCATATTCCAGCACCCGAACGACCGTGCCGTTATAGTACTGGCCCAGCGACTTGCTCGTGGTCGACGCCCATTCGCGCAGGTTGAGGCGCGCGGTCGGGTTGGCGTTGTTGACCACCGCGTAGGCCGCGCTCGTGGGCGTGGCCGCCGGCGTGGGTCCCAGGGTGGGCACGGAGGGGTCGGTATCCACCAAATGCTTGGCAAGCATGTAGCCGGTTTTGCCGTCCACCACCACCCGCTTCCAGTCAAACAGCGTGCCGTCAACGGTCACGCGGGTGCCCGTGGCGTACGAGCCAAGCACCGAGCTTTCCTGGTTCGGGTCCGCGTACAGGTTGAGCTTGTCGGCGAGATTTTGCGTTTTCACATAGGCGGTGCCGGTGGTGCCGCCGGCATAGGTGAATGAAAGCTGGCTTGTCAGCATATAGCCGCTCACGCCGCCCGTGTTCACCTGGCACCACACGCTGTGCTTCCCCACCACGCGCACGACGGTGCCGTGCAGGTAGGTCTTGACCACGCCGCTTGCGTCGCTCGTGTCCTGGTACACATTCGCCCGCGCGGCGGTCGAGGACAGGTTCACCTTGGCGTATTCGTTGGCGGCCGTAAAGGATATGCCGTACGAGCCGGACTGCACGGTGACGTACTGCGCCCGCACATACCCGTTTTGGGGCGTGCACTGAATTTCATACCAGTCGCCCACGGTGCTGAGGATGGTCACGCTCGCGCCGAGCACCACCGTGGTGACGATGGCCGATTCCTCGGCGGCCTGCGCATACACGGTGATCACCCCGGTTTCCGGCGCGCTGGTCACCTTGCCAAGCCGGGTTTCCGAAAGCGCGCGAAGCGGTCCCGCCAGCAGGGACAAAAGTGTCAGCGCACCCATCCATCTCCGTATCCGTTTCATGTCAAAGCCCTCCTCGCCGAGCGTTTGAGCCGATCCCATCGGTTTGCTCCGTCGGATGATGGCATCTGACATAGTAGACGAATGGACACGGATATTTCTGGCAATTCCAGGAGGATTTTCCATCCGTTTGCCGATCTTTGGGGCAAAAGGGCGGAAAACTCCGGTTTTTCCGCGAACCAAAGCCGTAAAGGGCATCCCCGGCTCTGCCGGCCGGATCGTGCCCCTGCGCCTGCCGCCGGCCGGGATATAGCGTTTCGTATCCTATTCTGATAGGTTCTATTCTTGGTTGACAAATGCTGTGCGCAATGATATAATTCCTCTCGTTCGCAGGGGAGTGGCTCAATGGTAGAGCAGCGGTCTCCAAAACCGCAGGTTGCGTGTTCGAGTCGCGTCTCCCCTGCCAGTATGCCGTGCCTTGGGCGCTTGTGAAATGTACGCGTGAAAAGCGCCGGGAATGCCGGTATGAGTGCCGGGGGCATGAAGGTCCCCGGGAGGTGCCCGTCCTATGGACGGGCGCTTTTTTGTGTTCGCCTGCGCAAAGCGCCTTTCAGTCCCCATCCTGCCCCGCCGCCCCGCAGGCCCCGGCGCGTTGACCGATTGGGAAACAATCAGGGGGGCTCACGGCATGAAAAGGCCGGCAAGGGCAACGGCTCCCGGGCGCGCCGGGCATTGACCTGCCGGCCATCTTACCAAAAGCCCCGTCATCGGCCCAAAAGCCCCGCCTCCGCTTGCCTTTCGCCCCGGTTTGGCAGCACGATCTCGGGCATGAGTTCCTTGGAGATCACGACCAGCATCTTTTCCAGCTTCGTCACGTCCTCCTCGGCAAAGCGCTGTTTGATGCGCTCCATCACCTTGGCAAGGTAGCCGTAGCTGATGTTGTAGTAGTCAATGTACTTTTGCGTGACCTTCAGGTGGTATTCGCGCCGGTCGTCCTTGGAGCGCACCTTGCGCAGATACCCCTTTTGAATCAGGCTGTTCACCTTGTACGCCGCGTTCGGGGGCGAAATCTGCACAAAGCTGGCGAACTCGTTCACCGTGGGGCTGTCCAGCGCCTGGATGATCTCCATGCAAAAGCTCTCCACCGTGGTGAGGCTGGCTTCCCTGTCCTGAAAGCGGCCGAACACCTGTTTATAAAAATGCAGCTTGAATTTGGAGTAGACCTCGGCAAAAACCTGTTCCAACATGGCTTACCATCCTCTTCCCGTATATCGTCGCAAAGCTCTTGCCGATAGTATACCACATTGTCCCGCCGCTGCAACGTTCGCCCTTTGCAGGGGCAAAGCCCCGGCCGGCTGTCAGCGGACGATGAACATCAGTTCGGCGATGGCCGCGATTTCCCCGCCCACCTTAGCCACGGCCTCCCCCTTTCCCACCGGACCGCGGCGAACCGTGATCGCGCATTCCAGCTCCAGCACATCGCCGGGCTTGACCTGCCGCTTGAACCGGGCGTTCTGAATGCCCCCGAACAGGACGATCTTGCCCCTGTTTTCCTCCTCCGTCAGGATGATCACCGCACCAACCTGCGCCAGCGCCTCGATGATCAGCACGCCGGGCATGACGTGCTGCTGCGGAAAATGGCCGCAGAAAAACGGCTCGTTCACCGTGACGCATTTGCGCCCCGCCGCGCGGACCCCGGGCACGCATTCCGTGATGCGGTCCACCAGCTGAAACGGGTAGCGGTGCGGCAGGACCTGCATGATCTCATTGGAATCAAGCGTCATCGGATCATTCCTCCCCTCTTTTTAGAAGGATGCTCGCGTTGTGGCCGCCAAAGCCGAGGGAGTTGGACAGGGCAAAGCGAAGGGAGGCCTTTCGCCCTTCGTTTGGCACGACGTCCAGGTCGCAGGCCGGGTCGGGCACCCTGTAATGCAGGGTCGCGGGCAGAAAGCCCTCCTTGAGCGCCATGGCCGTGAGGATGGCCTCCACCGCGCCGGCGGCGCCCAGCAGGTGCCCGGTCATGGATTTGGTGGAACTGACGGCGAGGCGGCGCGCGTCAGGGCCGAAGGCCAGCTTGATCGCGGCAATCTCCCCCGCGTCGTTTAAGGGGGTGGAGGTCCCGTGGGCGTTGATGTAGTCCACGTCTTCGGGCCTTGCGCCCGCGTCCGCAAGCGCCATGCGCATGGCCGCCGCCGCGCCGCTGCCGTCCGGTGCGGGCGCGGTGACATGGTACGCGTCGCAGGTCGCGCCGTACCCGACCACCTCCGCGGCGATCCTCGCGCCGCGCTTTTTCGCGTGCGCGTATTCCTCCAGCAAAAGCGCGCCCGCCCCCTCCCCCATGACAAAGCCGGACCGCTCGGCGTCAAAGGGGATGGACGCGCGCGTCACGTCCTCCTTCGTGCACAATGCGTGCAGGGAGGTAAACCCGCCCATGGACAGCGAGGTGATCGTGGCCTCCGACCCGCCCGCGAGCGCGACCTCGGCATAGCCGTCGCGGATGTGCCGAAACGCGTCGCCCACGGCGTTGGCGCTTGCGGCGCAGGCGGTCACCGGGCACACGCACATGCCCCGAAACCCAAGGCGGATGGCGATGTTGCCCGCCGCCATATTGGCAATGGCCATGGGGATGAAATGGGGCGATACGCGGTCGTATCCCTTTTGCGCGCCCTTCAGACATTCGGCCTGGATGGTGGAAAAGCCGCCGATGCCGCTGGAGAAAAACACCGCGCAGCGCTCCGGGTCCTCGCCTTGCATCAAAAGGCCGCTCTCGTCCATGGCTTCCTGCGCGCTCGTGAGCGCAAACTGCACGAAGCGGTCGAGCTTTCGCGCCTCCCGCTTGTCGATATGCTTTTCCGGATCAAACCCCTTGACCTCGCCGGCCAGCTTCACCTTCTGCTCTCCCGTGTCATACTGGGTGATCGGGCCGATGCCGCACCGGTTCTCCCGCACGGCCGCCCAGGTCTTTTCAAGCGTCAGGCCCAGCGGCGTGACCGCGCCCATGCCGGTGATCACCACGCGTCGTTTTTCCATAGGCCGCCTCCTGTTCATATCGCCATGCCGCCGTCGACCAGCAGCACCTGGCCCGTTATATATCCCGCCTGATCGGACGCAAGGAACAGCACGGCCTCGGCCACGTCCTCCGGCAGGCCGAGCCTTGCCATGGGAATCTGGGAAAGCAGCTTTTCCTTGACCGTGTCCGAAAGCGCCGCCGTCATATCCGTTTCGATGAAGCCGGGCGCCACGCAGTTCACCGTGATGCCGCGGCTGGAAAGCTCCCGGGCGACGCTCTTGGATAGGCCGATGAGCCCCGCCTTGCTGGCCGCGTAGTTCGCCTGCCCGGCGTTGCCGCGCACGCCCACGACGCTGGAAAGGTTCACGATCCGCCCGAACCGCTGCTTCATCATCGGTCGGCAGGCCGCGCGCATGCAATGGAACGCGCCCTTGAGGTTCGTATCGAGCACGGCGTCAAACTCCTCGTCCGTCAGCTGGATGATCAGGTTGTCCCGGGTCACGCCGGCGTTGTTCACGAGGATGTCGATGCCGCCAAGCCGCTCCACGGCCGCGCGGATGAGCGCGTTTGCGTCCTCTTCCCTGGATACGTCCGCCTTGACGGCAAACGCGTCCGCCGCGCCGAGCCGCAGGCAGGCTTCCACGGTTTCCCGCGCCGCTTCCTCGTTTCCCATGTAGTTGACCGCCAGCATCGCGCCCTGCCGCGCCAGGGCAAGGCAGATCGCGCGGCCGATGCCGCGGCTTGCGCCCGTGACAACCGCGCGCCTTTTCTTTTCCGCCATCCTTATGCCTCCTTCAGCCACGTAAGCGCGTCCCCAAGCTCCCGCGCGGTTTCCACCGCGCGCGTCCGCTCCGCCAAAGCGCCCACCGTTTTTTTCACAAAGCCCGTCAGCACCCGGCCCGGGCCGATTTCAAGCAGCGTGTCCATGCCGTCCCGCTCCAGGCGGCGCAGGATGTCCTCCATGTAAACGCCGGACTGCACCTGCCGCTCAAGCAGCGCCGGGATCGTGTCCTTTTCGCCCATCGGCCCGCCCAGGCAGTTGAAATAGACCGGGAAGCGCATGGGACTCAGGCGGATCGTTTGGAGCTTTTCCCGCAGCGCGTCCCCGGCCGGGGCCATCAGCGAGGTGTGAAACGGCCCGGAGACCCGCAGCGGCAGGCAGCGCTTGGCTCCGGCCTCCTTGGCAAGCAGGCATGCCCTGTCCACGGCCCGCGCGTCGCCCGCGATGACCATCTGGTCCGGGCAATTGTAGTTGGCGATCTGGACGACGCCTTCGTCTTCGGCCGCCTTCACGGCGGTTTGAAGCGCTTCGCGGCCAAGCCCCAGCACCGCGGCCATGCAAAAGGCGCGGCCGGTCACCGCGCGCGCCATGGCCTTGCCGCGAAACGCCGCCAGCGCCACCGCCGTTTCGGGATCAAACACCCCCGCGGCGCACAGCGCCGAATACTCGCCCAGGCTCAGGCCCGCGGCGGCAGAGGGCCGGATGCCCGCCTCCTGCAAAACGGCCGTCACGCCCGCCGCAAACGCCACCATGCACGGCTGGGTGTACTGCGTTTCCCCCAGCCTGTCGTCCGGGCCTTCAAAGCACAGGCCTTTCAGGTCGAAATCCACGGCCGCGTCCGCCTTGTCCAGCACGGCGCGAAAAGCCGGGTAGGCTTCGTACAGATCCTTCCCCATCCCGACGTGCTGGGCGCCTTGCCCGGCGAACAAAAACGCCAGCTTCATGCAAAGGCCCTCCATTCGTTCATCAGCTCGTCCAAAATGTCGCGCACATGGCGCATGCCCGAAAGCCGCCAGACGTTTGCGCCGCAGAAAAAAAGCCCTTCTTCATAGTTGCCCCTGACCGCCTGGGCCAGCGCGCGCAGGATGCAGTACGGCGTCGACGCGTGGGCGCACGGGGTCAGGCAATCCACACACTTTTTCGGCGCAAAGCGCATACCCGCGCGCAGCCTTTCAATAAGGGGCGTGCGCAGCGCGCGGCCCGGCATGCCCACCGGGCTTTCGACGATCACGACGTCCTCCCTGCGCGCATGAAGCAGAATGTCCTTATACGCCTGGGAGGCGTCACACTCGTGCGTGGCGATGAACCGCGTGGCCAGCTGCACGCCCGCTGCGCCGCTTGCCGCGGCGCGGGCCGCATCCGCGCCGCTCCACACGCCGCCGGCCGCAAACACGGGAATCGCGCGGCCGAACTTCTGGACGAACGGTCGCAACGCCTCGACGGCCTCGGCCACAAGGTCTGAAAGCGGCTTTGCCTTGCCGCCCTCCAATTCGTCCTTGGAAAAGCCCAAATGGCCGCCCGCCTCAGAGCCTTCCACCACCACGAAATCAGGGGCTGCCTGGTACCTTTTTTCCCACAGGCGCAGGATCGCGCCAAGCGCGCGCCCGCTTGAGACGATGGGCGCCAGCGCCACGTTCGATTGCGCGGCGATCTCCGGCAGGTTCAGGGGAAGTCCGGCGCCGGACACGATGGCGTCCGCGCCCGCCTCGATGGCCGCGCGCACGCAGCCTTCATACTGGGTGGTCGCCACCATGGCGTTGACCGCCACCATGCCCCTGCCGCCGGACACCCGTTTGGCCCGCCGCACCTCGCGCGAAAGCGCCCGAAGGTTTGCGCCGAGCGGGTCCTTTTCAAAGTCCGGCTCGGCAAAGCCGGGAATGGCGGCGCTGATCGTGCCCATGGCGCCGCAGGCGGCCACCGCCCCGGCAAGCCCGCCCAGGGACACGCCCACCCCCATGCCGCCCTGCAGGACCGGAAGGTCCAGCACGCGCCCTTTCAGCGTGATGCTCATAGGCGCGCCTCGCTTGCAAGGGCCAGCAGCGCTTCTGCATACCCGGCGTGAAGCTTTGCGAAGATGTCCTTGAGCGGCCGGATTTCATGCAGCATGCCGGCCACCTGGCCGGCCATCACGCTGCCGGTGTCGATGTCCCCGTCAAACACCGCGCGCTTTAGGGACCCGAGGGTGAAGTATTCCAGCTCCATCCTGTCCGCGCCGGCTTTTTCCCTCTCCACATACACGCGCGACATTTTGTTCTTGATCATCCGAACCGGCACGCCGCCGATTCGCCCCGTGACCACGGTGTCGGTGTCCCTTGCCTTCAGGACCGCCTGCTTGTAGTTTTCATGCACCGGGCATTCCTCGCTGACCAAAAGGCAGGTGCCAAGCTGCACGCCGCCGGCGCCCAGCGCGAACGCGGCCAGAAGCTGGCGGCCGTCGGCGATGCCGCCCGCCGCGATGACGGGAATGCCGTAGCCCTTGAGCGCGTCGGCCACCTGCGGCACGAGCGCCATGGTCGTCATCTCGCCGATATGCCCGCCCGATTCCGTCCCCTCGGCGATGATCCCGTCCACGCCGTAGTCCGCAAGGCGCTTGGCCAGCAGGGCGGCGGACACGACCGGGAACACCTTGATGCCCGCTTTCTTCCAGTCGGGCACATACGCGCCGGGTAGCCCCGCGCCGGTGGTGACGACCGGTACCCGCTCCTCAATCACGATCCGCGCCATCTCCTTGGCCTCGGGGTGCATGAGCATGATGTTCACGCCGAAAGGGTTGCTCGTTTGCTCCTTGCACGTTTGAATCTCCCTGCGCAGCATGGCCGGGTCCATCCCACCCGCGCCGATCAGGCCCAGCGCGCCGGCGTTGGAAACTGCGGCGGCAAAAGCGCCGGTGGCGATGTTGGCCATGCCGCCCTGGAAAAAGGGGTATTTGATCCCCAGCATTTCGTTGATTCGCATCGCGTGTCTCCTCTTTCAAAAGCGCAGCAGCGCGCCGCCCCAGGTGAGCCCCGCGCCAAAGCCGACGCACACCACGTTCTGCCCCGGCAAAATGCGCCCCTTTTCCAACATTTCATCCAGCGCGATGGGAATGCTCGCCGAGGAGGTGTTGCCGTAGCGGTCCATGTTTTCGTAAAATTTTCCCGGGTCTTCCTCGAGTTTTTTGACGACGTGGCTGATGATGCGGCTGTTCGCCTGATGGCAGACCACGTGGTGGATGTCCGAAAGCGAAAGCCCTGCCCTTTGCAAAACCTCCCGGATGCACAGGGGGATGGCCTCCACCGCGAACCGGAACACCGCCGCGCCATCCATGTGCAAAAAGCGGTCCTCGCCGTCGGCGTTTGCATACAGGACGGGCACATCGCCCCGGGTCCCGAGCATGGCGGCGTACGGCCGATCCTTGGCAAGCCGCGCCACGACCGCGCCCGCGCCGTCCCCAAAGAGCACGCAGGTGGACCGGTCGGTGAAGTCCAGCACGCGGCTTAATTTTTCCGACCCGATGACGAGCGCATAGGGCGCGGGGACGTTGCCGCCGAGCAGGAAGCACCGGGCCGTCTCCAGCGCGGTCACAAAGCCGGTGCACGCCGCGTTGACGTCAAAGCAGGGCACGGCCTCGGAAAGGCCCAGTACCGATTGCACCTGGCAGGCAAGGGAGGGCGTCGCGTGGTCCGGCGTGAACGTGGCGGCGATGCACAGGCCGATTTCCTCCGGCAAAACGCCGGCCTTTTCCATGGCCTTTCGGGCCGCCTCGGCGGCAAGGTGCGCGTTTGTTTCGCCCTTTTCACAGAAATACCGCTGGCGGATACCCGTTCGGGAGGCGATCCACGCGTCGCTCGTGTCCACCAGGCGGCTCATTTCTTCGTTTGACACGCATCTTTTGGGCAGGCAGCGGCCCGTACCCAAGATAGCCAGCCCGCTCATGCGCCCTCCTTCTCAAGGGTGCCAAAGAAGCTCTCGCCCATGGCCCTGAATTTTTCATACCGGTGCTGGGCGGGGCTTGCCAGCTTCCCGGCCCAGGCAAGGTGGCGCCTTACGGCGCTGTCCACGGCGGCAAACACGGCGGCCGGGTCCTCGTGCGCGCCGCCCGGGGGCTCGGGGATCACCTCGTCCACCACGCAAAGCCGCTTCAGATCGCACGCGGTCAGCTTCATCACCTCGCACGCCTCGCTTGATCGGGCGGCGTCCTTCCACAGGATCGAGGCAAAGCCCTCCGGCGAAAGCACGGAATAGACGGCGTTTTCCAGCATCAGCACCCGGTTGCCCATCGCCAGCGCCAGCGCGCCGCCGGAACCGCCCTCGCCCGTGATAACGGCGATCAGCGGCACCGAAAGCTCGCTCATCTGCGCAAGGCAGCGGGCGATGGCCTCGCCCTGGCCCCTTGCCTCGGCTTCCAGGCCCGGATACGCGCCCGGCGTATCGATGAACGTTACGATGGGCCTTGCAAACTTTTCCGCCTGGCGCATCAGCCGCTGTACCTTGCGGTACCCTTCGGGCGTCGGCATGCCGAAACGGCAGCGCAGGTTCTGCTCCAGGTTCCTGCCCTTTCGGTGGCCGATCACGGTCACAGGCCGGCCGTGAAAGAGCGCGACGCCGCCCAAAATGGCCTCGTCGTCGCCGCACAGCCGGTCGCCCCTTTGTTCAAAAAAATCGGTGAACAGCGCGGAAATGAAGTCCGTGATGCCCGGCCGCTTTGCGTGCCGCGCCAGCGCGACCCGCTCAGCGGGCGTCCGTTCGATCTGTTGCACGGTGCTTTCCCCCCTTTTTGTGCAGGCGCAAAAGCTGCGCCAGGGTGCGTTTCATCTCTTTTCGGGGAACGACGGCGTCGATGAAGCCGTGTTCCACCAGATACTCCGCCCGCTGAAAGCCTTGGGGCAGCTTTTCGCCGATCGTCTGTTCGATGACCCTGGGCCCGGCAAAGCCGATGAGCGCGCCCGGTTCCGCCAGGGTGATATCCCCGAGCGAAGCGAAGCTGGCCGTCACGCCGCCGGTGGTCGGGTGGGTGAGGCAGGCGATGTACAGCCCGCCCGACGCCTGAAAGCGCTGAAACGCCGCGGCCGTCTTGGCCATCTGCATCAGGGAAAGGATGCCCTCCTGCATGCGCGCGCCGCCGGAGGCGCAAAACGCGATCAGCGGGAGCCTTGCCTCAAGGGCGCTCTCCGCGGCGCGGGCGACCTTTTCGCCCACCGCGGTGCCCATGCTGCCCATCAAAAACCGACCGTCCAGCGCCAGTATGGCGGCGGGCAGCCCTTCGATGCGACCCTTTGCCGTGACAACGGCCTCGCAAAGCCCGGTGCGGCGTCGCAGGGATTCCAGCTTTTCTAAATACCCGGGGAAGTCGAGCGGGTCAAGGCCGACGAGCGTGGCGTCCATCTCCCGGAAGGTGCCGGGGTCCAGCACCGAAAAGAGGCGCTGGTACGCGCCCATCGGGCTGTGAAAGCCGCAGCGCGGGCAGACGAAAAGGGCTTTCTCCCACGCCTCCGCATCAACGGCCGCGCCGCACGCGGTGCACTGCTCAAACGTCTTTTCGGCCTGTGCGCGGGCGGCGTCGGGCTTTGTGCCCTCGCGCAGGTCCTTCAGCTGCAGCAGCCGCTCGCGGCGGCGGGAAAAAAGATCGCTCACGGCTTGCCGCCTCCCCTTTCGCACGCGTGCCCGTAGCGCAGCATCGCTTCCAGATGCTTTTCGAGAAAGCCGGTGTCGTACTCGCCCCGTAAAAATTCCGGATGATATAAAATAAAGTGCGCAAGGTCCGCGCTGGTGGGGTAGCCTTCCACCACCAATTCCTCCAGCGCCCGGCGCATGCGGCGGATCGCCTGCAGGCGGGTGGGCGCGTGCGCGATGATCTTCGCGACCATGGAGTCATAGTAAGGGCTCAGCTCGCACCCGGTGTAGAGCGCGGAATCCACCCGCACGCCGCAGCCGCCGGGAAAATGCAAGCCTTCCGTTTTGCCCGGCGCGGGCCGAAAGCCGTTTTGCGGGTCCTCGGCGTTGACGCGCACCTCGATGGCGTGCCCGACAAGCGCCACGTCCGCCTGGGCAAAGGACAGCGGCAGGCCCGCCGCCACGCGCAGCTGCTCGCGCACGAGGTCCCGCCCGGTGACCATCTCGGTGACCGGATGCTCCACCTGGATGCGCGTGTTCATTTCGATAAAGGCATAGCAGCCGGCTTTGTCCAGCACGAACTCCACGGTGCCCGCGCCCTCGTAGCCGCAGGCCCTGGCTGCACGGACGGCGGCCTCGCCCATCTCCCGGCGGAGTTCTTCCGTGAGCGCCTTGGAAGGGGATTCCTCCATCAGCTTTTGGTTCTTCCGCTGGATCGAGCAGTCCCTTTCGCCCAGGTGCACGACATGCCCGTGGCGGTCGGCCATGATCTGAAATTCGATGTGGCGGGGCGTTTCGACCAGCTTTTCAAGGTACAGCTCCCCGTCGCCAAAGCACGCCACAGCCTCGGCCCTGGCAGCGGCAAAGCTTTCGCCAAGGTCCTTCGCGCCGTATACCCGGCGCATCCCGCGCCCGCCCCCGCCCGCGCTCGCCTTGATCAGCACCGGATACCCGATTTCCTCCGCGATCTCGGCGGCCTTGCCGGCATCGGCCACGCTGCCGTTTGAGCCCGGCACCACCGGGACGCCCGCCTTTTGCATCAGCGCGCGGGCGGCGGCCTTGTTGCCCATTTGGCGGATCACATCGCCCGGCGGGCCGATGAACACCAGGCCGCACTTTTGGCACAGGTCGGCAAACCCCGCGTTTTCGGATAAGAAGCCGTACCCCGGATGCACCGCCTCGCAGCCGGTTTCGACCGCCGCGGTCAGGATCGCGGCCGTGTTCAGATAGCTGTCGGCGGCCTTGGGCGGGCCGATGCACACGGCCTCTGTGGCGAACTGCACGTGCAGCGCATCTTTGTCCGCGGTGGAATATACGGCCACCGCCTCAATCTCCATCTCCCGGCAGGCGCGGATGATGCGCACGGCGATCTCGCCCCGGTTGGCCACCAAGATTCGTTTGAACATACGCTACAGCTCCCGGATCAGAAACAGCGCTTCGCCGTATCCGGCCAGAGCGCCGTCCTCAAGCAGCACTTTTTCGATCACGCAGTCGCAGGGCGCGGGAATCTCGTTGATCATCTTCATCGCTTCGATGATGCACACGGTCTGCCCCTTTTGCACGGTGTCGCCCACGCTGACAAAGGCCGGCTTGCCCGGCTCCGGGGCAGCGTAAAAGGTGCCGACCAGCGGCGTTTGGATGGATTTCGCCACCTTTTCGGCCTGCGGCAGCGGCGCGGCCGCGGCCGGGGTGGATTGCGCCACCGGGGCGGGCTGCAGCGCCGCAACGTAAGGCGCGGCCTTTTGCAGCACCAGGCGCGCGCCGTTTTCCTCGTATTCCAGGCGGGTACACGTGCCCGCCTCAAACCTTTCCATCAGTTCGAACAGCTCCGGCTGCGTCATCCCGCTGTCCCCCTTTCGGCGTCTCCCCCGCCTTTTTAGGCATGGGCCTCCAGATACCGCACGATGTCGCCCACCGTTTTCATGTTCGGCAGTTCGCGATCGGGCACCGCGGATCCGAGCGCCTCCTCCAGCGCGAGGTTCAGCTCCACGGCGTCCAGGCTGTCGGCGCCCAGATCCTCGGAGAGGCGCGCCTCCATGGTAACGGTTTCCATCTCGCAGCGCAGGGTATCCACAATGATATCGCGAACCTTTTCAAACATGCTCTTGCCCTCTTTTCTTTGTTGGTTCGATAAATTTAATTAAAATAATTTAACTAAATTTATTTAACGAATATTATACCCGCAATTCTTTGAATGTCAAGCTAAATTTTGGATGGTCGGGGCTTCGCGGGGAGGCATGCGGAAGGTGCGGCGAAAGGAGGGGATGGCGTGGGGATTGGGGCGGGCGAACCTCGCTCGCGTGCGCGCGAGCATCGGGGAGGAACGCCGCGCCGCACGGGTGTTGCGGGCGACGTGGGATGGTGTGCGGCACGGGGAACCGGGCCGGCTCCCCGCCGACAGCCCTTTCCGCGCGAAAAAAGGCCTCCGGCGGCCAAAGGCGCTGCCTTTGGAATCC
>CAZUIA010000043.1:11468-15884 GCA_964620835.1 uncultured Oscillospiraceae bacterium | reverse complement strand
AGCCGCACAGAGCGATGCGCAGCAGCGCGACAATGCGGCTGGCGCGGAGGATTTGATTTGATTCGAGAGGGTTTGCGAACCCTCTTGAGCTCTCCCGGGGACTTTGTCAACGAACTGAGGGCGGGCCGCAGCCCGCCCCATGTATGATCAGGTTGTGTTACTCGATGACCACGGTGTCGACGTACTTGAACGCGCCGTTTTCAACCGTCTTGATGATGGCCTTGTTCTTGATGGCGTCGCCGTTTTCGTCAAAGGAGATCTTGCCGGTCACGCCTTCGAACGTGAGCGCGGCCAGCGCCTCGCGCACGGCCGGGCCGTCCGTGGTGCCCGCGGCTTCGATGGCCTTGATCGCCGCCATGTACGCGTCATACCCCAGCGCCGTCACAGCGCCCTTGGGCTTGCCGCCAAACATTTCTTCATACTTGGCGAGGAACTTCGCGCTCTCCTCGGAGGGCTCGGCGTCCGCGTCAAAGAAGGTGGTGAACCGGCAGGCTTCGACCGCGTCGCCGCCGACTTCGATGATCGCTTCGGTCTCCCACGTGTCCGCGCCCAGGAACAGGATGTCCGCATACCCCAGGTCGCGCGCCTGCTTCATGATCAGGCCCGGCTCGGTGAAGTCGGACGGCATGAAGATGACGTCCGGGTTCGCGGCCATGACCGTGGTGATCTGGGCGGAGAACTCCTGGTCGCCGGTGTTGAAGTACGCCTCGGCCACGATGTTCTCCTTGCCGAACGCCTCGATGAAGTAGTTGCGAAGGCCGATGGCGTAGACGTTGGAGATGTCGCAGATGATCGCGGCGGTCTTGGCTTCCAGGTTGTTCTTGGCGTAGTTTGCAAGCAGCGTGCCCTGGAAATCGTCCAGGTAGCAGACGCGGAAGTAGTACTCGTTGTCCAGCGTCACCATCGGGTTGGTGCAGGACGTGCCGATGGCCGGGGTCTGCGCGGCCTCAAACGACGGGCCGCCCGCGATGGCCAGGGAGGATCCCCAGCTGCCCAGCACGACATCCACCTTTTCGGATTCGACCAGGCGCGCCGCGGCGGTCGCGGCCTCGACGTCGTCGGACTTGTTGTCCACCGGCACCAATTCGACGGGCCGGCCAAGCACCTCGGGCATCAGCGCGTGGGCAACCTGGATGCCCTCGTATTCCATCTGGCCGCCGGCGGCCTTGGAACCGGTCAGCGGTTCGAAGATGCCGATCTTGATCGGTTCCTTGGACTCCGCGAGCGCCATCGCGGGCAAGGCAAGCGCCAGGATGAGCAGGAGCGCGAGCAATTTCTTCACACAGATCAACTCCTTTTTTGTTGCTTGCACACAGTATAAACGAAAACTGCTCGTCTTGCAATAGCGAAAGGAGAAACGTGCAGAATTCCACTTTCGAGGATGCATATCGCGTATGAATATGCAAAAACCGTCGAGAAAGGTCTCTTTTTGCCAGTCCATTGACATTTGGGGCTCCTCATGTCACACTAAAGGATAGCGAATCATTTTGGGTTGCGCTTCAGGCGCAAAAAGGGGGACGAATATGCGCGAATGGCTGGCGACGGCTCCGTTCGGGCTGGAGGGTGTCGTGGCGGAGGAGCTGCGCGCGCTTTCCATGGAAAACGTGCGCGCGGGGACCGGCGGAGCGCGCTTCACGGGCACGGAAGTGGATGCCTTCAAGGCGAACCTGTGGCTTCGCACGGCGGACCGGGTGCTGCTGGTGGTGGGACAGTTTGAGGCCAAGACGTTTGACGCGCTGTTTGAGGGCGTGAAAGCGCTGCCGTGGGAGGATCTGATTCCTGGCGACGCGTGCTTTCCGGTCAGCGGGAACTGCGCGCGCTCACAGCTGATGAGCGTTTCGGATTGCCAGGCGATCACGAAAAAAGCGGTGGTGGAACGCCTGAAGGCAAAGCGGCGCGTGCAGACGCTGCCGGAGACGGCGGAGACGTACGCCATTCAGGTGGCGCTTCACCAGGATGTGGCCACCCTGACCCTGGACGCAAGCGGCGCGGGCCTTTCGCGGCGCGGGTATCGGACGTGGAACGGCGAGGCGCCCCTTCGGGAGACGCTGGCGGCGGCGCTGGTGACGCTTTCGCCGTGGCGGCCGGGGCAGATGCTGCACGACCCGCTGTGCGGCACCGGCACGCTGCTGGTGGAGGCCGCGTTCGTGGCGGCAAACCGCGCCCCGGGGCTTGAGCGCGCGTTTGCGTGCGAGGATTGGAGATGGATGCCTAAGGGCGAGATGCGCGATCTGCGCGAGGCGGCGCGGGATGCGGTGCGGCTTGACGCGGTGGAGGGCATCACCGGCGCGGACAGGGACGAAGGGGCGCTGGAACTGGCGCGGCGGCATCTGAAGCAGGCGGGGCTTTGGGGGCGGATCGACCTTCGCCGCGAGGAGGTACAAAGCGCGCGTCTGCCCCAGGGGCGCGGCGTGGTGCTGACCAACCCGCCTTATGGGGAGAGGCTGTCGGACAAAAAGGGCTGCGAGCAGGTGGCCCGGGCACTGGGAAGGCTGCAAGGCCAAAGCGGCTGGACGGTCTGCGCGATCACGGCGGATCGCGGGTTTGAGCGCGCCTTCGGCCGCCGCGCGGACAAGCGGCGCAGGCTATATAATGGAAGGCTTGAGTGCGAGTTTATGACGTTTTATGCGCCGTGGGCCGGGGGTGCAAGGAAGACGGACGGCTGACAACGGGCCTGCGTACGACCATACATGCGATCACCATAATAATATAGAAAAGCAAAGCGCGCCGGTTTGGTTACGAAAACGCGCACAGCGGACGGGCCGATGCCCGCCCGGCTTTCAGCGTGCCCGCCGTCACGGCTTTTTGAGCACAAACCGGTTCTTTTCATAGTCCAAAATCCCCTCGCGCTTCATGCGCGAAAGCTCCGCCGACAGCGCGCTTCGGTCCACGGCCAGGTAGTCGGCCAGGGCCTGGCGGTCGAAGGGAATCCAAAACGTGCCGGCGTTGGCGCGCCGCGCCTCGGACGAAAGGTAGGACAGCACCTTTTCCCGTATGGTGCGCCGGGTGACGTGCTCGATCTTGCGCGTAAGGAGGACATTCTTGGCAGCCAGGATGCGCATCAGGTTGTCGATAAGGCGGGTGTGAAAGCCGCAGGCGTGCTCGCAGCCGGTGGTCACGCGCCGGGCATCCAGCAGCAGCACCTGCGCATCCTCCGCCGCGCAGGCGGAGGTGGGCGACCGGTCCGTCCGGGCGCACGCCAGCGATTCCCCGAAAAGCTCGCCCGGCGCAAGGCGGGACACAAGGCTGCGGTTGCCCCAGAAATCCTCCATCACCACGTCCACGGCGCCTGAAAGGACAATGCCAAAGCGGCTGACCGGGCTGTCCGCCTCCAGGATGAAGGCGTAGCGCGGGAGCTTTCGCACGGATGCGCCAAGGCATCCGAGCAGGGCCGGAAGCTCGGTGGGCGAAATGCCCTCAAACAGCGGGCAGGCAAGCAGGGTGTCAAAATACTGTTCCATACGCTCCGATTTTGTTGTAAAAACAACAGGCTTTATGTCGATCGTGTGGTATGCTGAAGCCATGAAAGCGAGGGAAAAAACGATGATCCGCAAAATTATTACGATTGATCAGGATACATGCAACGGATGCGGGCTGTGCGCGAAGGCGTGCCATGAGGGCGCCATCGGCATGGTGAACGGCAAGGCGACCCTTTTGCGCGACGATTACTGCGACGGCCTGGGCGACTGCCTGCCCGTGTGCCCGGTGGACGCCATCCGCTTTGTGGAGCGCGAGGCCGCGGCCTACGACGCCGAGGCGGTGGCGCGAAACCAGGCGGTGAAGCGGACGGCGGAGCACGCCGAAAAGCAGGCGGCCGCGCCCATGGGCGGGTGCCCGGGGTCGCGCGCGCGGGAAATCCGGCGCGACGCGGCCGCGCCCGCGGGCGGCTGCCCCGGCTCTGGGATGCGCGCGATCCAGCGCGAATCCGCCGCTTTCCCCGCCGCGCGCGGACCGGTGGAAAGCCAGCTTGCCCAATGGCCCGTGCAGATCAAGCTGGTCCCCGTCAACGCCCCCTACTTCGATCAAGCGCACCTGCTGATCGCGGCCGACTGCACGGCGTTTTCCTACGGCGATTTCCATACTCGCTTCATGAAAAACCGCGTCACGCTGATCGGTTGCCCGAAGCTGGACGAGGGCGACTACAGCGAAAAGCTGACGGAGATCCTCAGGCGAAACGACATCCAAAGCGTGACGGTCGTGCGCATGGAGGTGCCCTGCTGCGGCGGCATCGCGCGCGCGGTGCAGGAGGCCATGGCGAAAAGCGGCAAGGTGATCCCCTGGCACATCGTCACGATCTCGACCGGCGGCGAGATCCTCGGCGAGTAAGGCGGGCCGCTGACAAACTGCGGTTTGTGGGCGGGGAGGAAGGATTCGGCCTGAAATCCCGCGGGATTTCCGGGCGGCCTCAGGCGGAAC
>CAZUIA010000043.1:0-11458 GCA_964620835.1 uncultured Oscillospiraceae bacterium | reverse complement strand
TTCCGCCGCCTTCGGCTCTTTCATCTGCGCAAATCCACCGTGCAGGCCGCTGGATTTGATTGGATTCGAGAGGGTTTGCGAACCCTCTTAAGCTCTCCCGGGGCTTTTCCAGCGATCTGCGGCAGCTACTTGGCGTCAAACCACGTCCGCCCGCTGTGCACGTCCGCCTGAAGCGGCACGTCCAGCGCCATCACGCCCTCCATGCAGTCCCGAAGCAGCATGGCCACCTCGGCCCGCTCGGCTTCGGGGCTTTCCACGATCAGCTCGTCGTGCACCTGCAGGATGAGCTTTGCCTGAAGGCCCCGGGCGGAAAGCTCCTCGCTGACGCGGATCATGGCCAGCTTGATGATGTCCGCCGCCGCGCCCTGCACGGGGGTGTTCATGGCCGCGCGCTCGCCGAAGGCGCGGGTGTTGTAGTTGGAGCTGGAAAGCTCCGGCAGCGGCCGCCGCCGCCCCAGCAGGGTCTGCGCGTACCCAAGCGCCTTGCCGTCGGCAACGGCCTTGTCCATGAACCGCTTGACGCCCGGATAGCGCTCAAAATACCGGGCGATGAACTCCCCGGCCTCGCGCCGGGAAACGCCAATGTTGCGCGCCAGCCCAAAATCGCTGATGCCGTAGACAATGCCGAAGTTGACGGCCTTGGCCGCCGAGCGCATCTCGGGCGTCACCTCGGAAAGCTTCACGCCGTAGACCTCCGCGGCCGTGCGCGTGTGAATATCCTGGCCGCTTTGAAACGCGTCGATCATGCCCTCGTCCTGGGAGAGGTGAGCGAGGATCCGCAGCTCGATCTGCGAATAGTCGGCGTCCACCAGCATCCAGCCCTCCCGGGCGATAAACGCGCGGCGGATTTCCCGGCCCATGGGGGTGCGGACGGGGATGTTTTGCAGATTCGGCTCGTTTGACGACAGACGGCCCGTGACGGCGGCCGTCTGGTCAAAGCGGGAGCGGATGCGGCCGTCCGGCTCGATCTGCGCGGTCAGGCCGTCGATGTAGGTGGCGTTGAGCTTTGAAACCTGGCGGTATTCGAGGATCTTCTCGATGACCGGGTGGAATTCCTTCAGCCCTTCGAGCGTGTCGGCGTCCGTGGACCAGCCGCTCTTGGTCTTTCTGCCGGCCGGAAGGCCCAGCCGCTCAAACAGCACCTCGCCGAGCTGCTTGGGGCTGTTGAGGTTGAACGGCACGCCGCCGGTCAACTCGATGCACTCGGCGCGCAGGGCGTTTTCCCGCTCGGTGAACGCTTCGCCCAGGCGGCGAAGGGCCGCGCGGTCCACCAAAAAGCCCTCCCGCTCCATCGAAAGCAGCACGCGCATGAGCCGCATCTCCATGCCTCGGTACAGCGCCTCCATGCCGTTTTCCGCAAGCGCCGCCTGCTGCGCTTCGCACAGCGTCCAAAGCGCCCGGGCGTCCGCCGGGCCGCCGGTCAGGTCCGAAAGGGTTTTGGCGGGCTTTAGGGGGTCGAGCAGCCACCCGGCGAGCAGCGCGTCGTCCCACACGCAGCGGCCGTCAAAGCAAAGGCCCAGCTTGTCCAGCGCGTGCAGCAGGCCCTTGGCGCCGAACACGCGAAGGGACGCTTCCCGTTCAAACAGCGGCGTGAGCGCGCGCATCGCGTCCAAGGCCTCCAGGCCGCCGGACAGCAGGTCGCGCGACAGGGGAATGCGCGCAAAGCCCTTTTCGCACGCCAGCGTCACATCGTCCGCGAAGTGGAGCGCGGCCATCCTGACGCCCTTGAGGAACGCGGCGATGTCCGCCGGGGAGGACAAAAGCGCCTCCTCGCCCCACTCGCGCGCGGGCTCGGCCTCGGGGGTGGGAAGCGGGTCCGCGGCGCCGCCGCCGCGGGAGGCGATCAGCTTTTCCAGCCGCTGCAGGAGCGACGAAAACCCCAGCGCCTGAAAGCCCGCCCGCGCGCCGGACAGGTCGCGAACCGCGCAGTCGTCAAGGGAGACGGGCAGCGGAGCTTCCCGGCTGATGGTGGCCAGCCACAGGGACTTTTCGGCGATCTCGCGGTGCTCGAGCAGCCGCTCGCGCAGCTTTCCCTTTTGCTCGTCCGCGTGCGAGAGCACCGAGGGCAGCGTGCCGTACTCAGAAAGCAGCTTCACGGCGGTCTTTTCACCCACGCCCGGCACGCCGGGGATGTTGTCGGACGAGTCGCCCATCAGCCCCTTCAGGTCCGGCACCTGCGCGGGGGTGACGCCGTAGGCTTCCAGCACGCCCTGGGGGTCAAACTCCACGGTGTCGCTGATGCCGCGCTTGGTGTACAGGACATGGGTCTTGTCCGTGACCAGCTGCAGGGCGTCCCGGTCGCCGGTGACGAGCAGCGCGGGCAGGCCCTGGCCCTCGCACGCGGCCGCCAGGGTGCCGAGGATGTCGTCCGCCTCAAAGGACGGCACCTCGATCACCTGAATGCCCATTTCGGAAAGCAGCGCCTTCACGCGCGGAAACTGGGGGCGCAGGGCCTCGTCGGTCGGCTTTCGCGTGCCCTTGTACGCTTCAAACGCCTCGTGGCGAAACGTCGGCCCGTGCATGTCAAACGCGACCGCCAGGTGCGACGGCTCCCGCTCCAACAGGACCTTGAGCAGCATGCCCGTAAAGCCGTACAGGGCGTTCGTCGGGTTGCCCTCCCCGTCGGTCAGGCCGCCGATGGCATGAAAGGCGCGGTGCATCAGGCTGTTGCCGTCCACGGCGATAAACAGACGGTTCATAGGCGTCCCCCTCTTTTCAGGCTTTGGATGGCTTATTCTACCACGCGCGGCAGGGTTTCATCAATCGCGGAAAAGCTTTGGGGCGCGGGATAAACGTGCGCGCGCGAAAACGGCGCGCCGGGCCGTCCGCCCCGCGCGCCGCCCGCAAGCGCCGTCCCGCTTTCCCGCCGATGAAAGGGCCGCTTTACCGCGCGTCCCCCTCCCCCGCCTCTGGCAGCGGCTCACCGGCGGCCCGCACCTCTTGAAACCGAAGCATATACAGCGCGATCAGCGTCATCGCCGCGCCGGTCACGATGAGCTGCAGCTCGACGCTGACCACGTCGGCCAGCGGGCCGAACACCACCATCGACAGCGGCATGGCCGAGGAGCCCACGATGGACGAAAGGCCGAACACGCGGCCCATGAGGTCCGGCTCCACGCGGGTCTGCAGCACGGTCATGGAGCTGGTGTTGATGAACGGCATGGAAACGCCCATCAGCAGCATGACCGAAAGATAGAAAAAGAAGTTCGGCGAAAAGCCCATGGCGAACGTCGTCAGCCCAAAGGCGACCGACGCCGCGATCAGCGTGAGCACCTTGTTGCGAAAGCCGCCCCACAGCCCCACCATCAGGCCGCCCAGCAGGCTGCCGGCCGCGAAAACCATCTCGTGCACCATCAGCCGCCAGGACTCCGGCCCGAAGCTGCGCGCCACCATCAGCGGCGTCAGGAACACGACCGGGCTGAACATCAGGGCGTAAAACAGGTAAAAGCCCATGAACTGGCGAAGCCAGCGCGTTTTCGCCATATAGCCAAAGCCGCTGAGCATATCGCGAAAGAAGTGCTCCGGCTCCTTTTCGGCCCTCTCGCGCGGCGCGGTTTTGAGCAGGGCGATCAGCGAAATGCCGATCGCCGCCGTGACCACGTCCACCCAGAACACGGGATGAAGGCCGAGCCAGCCGTACAGCCAGCCCGCCGCGGCCGGGGAAACGATCATCAGCACGCTTTGGATGCTGGCGTTGACGCCGTTGACGCGCATCAGCTTGTCGGCGGGCACCAGTTCGGGCAAAAAGGCGCCGACCGCGGGCGTCTGAATGCCCGCGCCCAGCGAACGGACGGCGGAAATGACGAACAGAAGCCAAAGCTCGGAATACCCCAGGCTAAAGAGCACGGCGAGCAGGGCCGTGCACACCGCGATCATGGCGTCGGACAGGATGATCAGCACCTTGCGGTTGAGCCGGTCGGCCCACACGCCCGCGAACAGGGATACGAGCACCTGCGGCAAAAACCCGCACAGCGTGGCGATGGTCATCATCAGGCCGCTTTGCGTCGTCAGCGTGATATACCAGCCGATCGCGTACTGCACAAGGGAAGAACCAAAGAGCGTGACCGTCTGCCCGGCCAAAAAAAGAACCGCCTTGCCAGCCCACCGTTTTTCCATACTCACCTCGTTATGTGATCAAGTGCAATCCATTGTATCAAAATAACCGAAAGATCGCAAGAAAAAACCGGCTTGCGTGGCGCCCGCGATCGCCCGTTTGCATTCGACCCCATCTATGCTATAATGAACCGGAATGTTTCGGCAATGGGGGAACGTGGATGAGAACGATCGGTACCGTGGTGCGCGGCGTTCGCGCGCCCATTTTGCAGGCAGGGGACGACCTGGCCGCCGTGGTGCTTCAGGCGGTGCAAAACGCCGAGGCGGAATGCGGATCGCCCCTTCGCGACCGCGACGTGGTGGCGGTGACGGAATCCGTGCTGGCGCGCACGCAGGGCAACTACGCGAGCCTTGCGCAGATCGCGGCGGACGTGCGGGCGAAAATTCCGGCGGGGCCGGACGGCCGAAGGGTGTGCGGCATCGTGTTCCCCATCCTCAGCCGCAACCGCTTTTCCATGCTGCTGCGCGGCATTTCCATGGGCGTGGACAAGCTGTACGTGCTGCTCAGCTACCCGTCCGACGAGGTGGGCAACGCGCTGATTCCGCTGGAAATGCTGGAGGAAAAGGGCGTGGACCCGTACCGGGACGTGCTGATCGAAGAAAAATACCGCCGCCTGTTCGGGCAAAGGGTGCCGCATCCGTTCACCGGCATCGATTACGTGGAGCTGTACAAAAGCGTCGCGGGCAACGCGGAGATCATCCTAGCAAACGACCCGCGCGCGATGCTTGCCTATACGGAGCACGTGATCGCCTGTGACATCCACACGAGAAAGCGCACCTGCCGCCTTTTGAAGGAGGCGGGCGCCAAGACAGTCCTCAGCCTTTCGGACCTGCTGAACGCGCCCGTGGACGGCAGCGGCTATAACCCGGAGTACGGCCTGTACGGCTCCAACCTCGCCACCGAGGATTCGGTCAAGCTGTTTCCCCGAGACGCGCAGGCGTTCGTGGACGATCTGGCCGCGCGGTTTTTCAGGGAAACCGGCAAGCGCGTGGAGGTCATGGTCTACGGGGACGGCGCGTTCAAGGACCCGGTCGGCGGCATCTGGGAACTGGCGGACCCGGTGGTGTCGCCGGGGTACACCGAAGGGCTTTCGGGCACGCCGAACGAGCTGAAGCTGAAGTATCTCGCCGATACCGCCCTTCGCGGCGCGTCCGCCGAAGAAGCGGCAGATGCCGCCCGCGCGGCCATCCGAGAAAAGTGCGATGCGATGCGCGGGCAGATGGTCACGCAGGGCACTACCCCCAGACGGCTGACGGACCTGCTGGGGTCGCTCTCGGACCTGACGAGCGGCAGCGGCGACAAGGGAACGCCCATCGTGTGGATCCAGGGGTATTTTGACAGCTACGCGGAGAACTGACGAAAGGGGCGAAACAGGATGAATGAAACCGAACGGAACCTGGCCGATTTTATCGACGCGGCCGTGCTCGCGCCCCATCTGACGGAGGAGGAGGCGAGGCGGCAGGCGCAGATCGCCATCGACCAACGGTGCAAGACCGTGTGCGTGCGCCCTTGCTCGCTCAAGGCGGCGGCGGAGCTATGCCGGGGCAAGGAGACGCGCCCGTCGGTGGTGCTCGGGTTCCCGCACGGCGACCAGACCACGGCCGCCAAGGTGGCCGAGGCCAGGGACACCATGCAATGGAAGCCCTTTGAGGTGGACATGGTGAACAACATCGGCATGGTGCGCGGCGGGCAGTGGGACGCGTACGAGGCGGAGATTCGCGCGGTGGCCGAGGTGGTGCACGGGGGCGGCGCGCGGCTGAAGGTGATTTTGGAAACCTCGCAGCTTGAACGCGAGGAAATCTTGGAGGCCACGCGGGCGTGCGTCCGCGCGGGGGCGGACTTTGTCAAGACCAGCACGGGCTTTACCGGCGCGGGCGCGACGGAGGAGGCCGTGCGGTGGATGCTTGAGGCCGCGAACGGGCGGATTGAGGTGAAGGCGTCCGGCGGCATCCGGGACGCGGAAAAGGCGCGCCTGTTTCTGGCCATGGGCTGTACGCGGCTTGGCGTGGGCGTGGCGAGCGTGCCGGCCCTGGTGGCCGGCGGGCAGGTCGGCGGCGAAGGGTACTGATATGGTTTTTCTATGGAAGAAATACCCCCGGCAACGAGCGGCGGAGCGATGAACAATTTGGGTAAAAGCGCTCTCAGGGGGTGACAAAGTCTTTAGAGAATTGAGGGCTGCCGCACAAAGCCCGTGCGGCAGCCCTGCGGTTTTGCGGCGTGCCCGCGCAAGCGCCGCGGCCCTTCTTTTTTTCACCCAAGACGGCGATTCCCTTCGCCATCCCGCCCGGACCCGTCTTACCCCACCAGCCACTGGAAAATGGGCGCCATGTCCTCGCCCATGCGCTCGGGGTGCCACTGCGTCAGCAGGATATCTTCGCCCTCGACCGCCTCCACCACCCCGTCGGGCGCGCGCGCCACGATGGCAAGCCCTTCGCCGGGCCTGTCGATGGCCTGGTGGTGGCTGGAATTGACGCGCACCTCTCCCGCGCCGATCAGCGAGGCAAGCAGCGTGCCCGGCACTACGGTGGCCGGGTGCCTGCCCGTGATGTTGCCGCTGTGCCAGAGCACCGGGTCATACGCGTCCGGCAGATGCTGGTGCAGGGACCCGCCCAGGAACACGTTGGCCACCTGGCAGCCGCGGCAGATGCCCAGCACGCGCTTTCCTTTCGCGATAAACGCATGGAGCAGCAGGCGGTCGGACAGGTCGCGGCTTTCGTGGTCATAGTTGCAGGCGGGGTGCGGCTCCTGCCCGAAATAGGCGCCCGGCAGGTCGCCGCCGCCCGGCAGCAGCAGCGCGTCAAACGCGCCGGCCAGCGCGCTCGCGTCGGCCCCGTCCCGCGCGTACGCCACGGCGGCCACAGCCCCCGCGGCCCGTACGGCCTTCAGGTACGACAGCGGGTTGGAGAGCGATTTTTCGGTGGTGTCCCCGGCGATGAGAATGCGCTTCATGGTCGTGTCTCCTCTTTTCTTCGTATGCTGTCTTTTATCCGTTGGAAAGCGCGCCGGCGATGCGGCGGCAGGCCGCCTCCACCTCGTAGACCGCCCGCTCCACGTCGATCGTCGGGAACTCGCCGTCCCGGTAAAGCACGCGGCCGTCGCACATCGTCAGCACGATCTCGGACCCGGACGCCGTATAGGCCACGTTGCTCAGCAGGCTGTGTGCCGGCTGCATCCAGGGGGAAGAAACGTCCAGCACCGCCAGGTCCGCCCGCAGCCCCTCCCGGATTTCCCCGCTGTCCTCCCGCCCCTGCGCCAAAGCGCCCGCGCGCGTCGCGCAAAAAAGCGCCTCCCCGGGCGTGACCAGCGTCGGGTCGCCGGAAAAGCCCTTTTGCGCCAGCAAAAATACGCGCGCTTCCTCCAGCATGTTCAGGTTGTTGTTGCTGGCCACGCTGTCGGTACCGAGCGCCACCTGGACGCCCTTTTGCATGGCCTTTCGCATGTCAAACACGCCGCTTGCCAGCTTCAGGTTTGATTTGGGGCACGTCGCGACGGTCACGCCCTTTTCCCTGAGGATGTCAAAATCCTCATCCTCCAGCCAGACGCAGTGCGCGGCTGTCGCGGGGCTGTCGAGCAGCCCGCAGTCGGCGTGGTACCTGACCGGCGTGCGCCCGCCCCGGCGCGCCTTGCAGCCCTCGTGCTCGGCCTTGGTCTCGGAGATATGCACGTGCACGCGGCACGAAAGGCGCCTCGCGTCCTCGGCCACGGCCCGGTCCGTCGCCTCGTCGGACGTGTACTCGGCGTGCAGCGACAGGTCGATCCGGATGCGCCCGTCCTCGGCGCCCTGCCAGTCGCGGACGGCCGCGCGCGCCTCCATCGTGGAGGCAAGCCGCTCGTAGGGCGTCTGGTCAAAGCAGACGGTGCCGTTGGAAAGGTTCACCTTCGCGCCGCTTTCGGCAAAGGCCCGCGCCATGTCGTCGAGCCTAAAATACATATCGGTCGTGGAGACGATGCCGTAGCGCGCCATCTCGGCGATGCCCAGCAGGGTCGCGAAGTAGATGTCCCGCCCGGTCAATTGCGCCTCAAACGGAAAGATGCGCTGATGAAGCCAGTCCGAAAGCGTAAGGTTTTCGCCGTACCCGCGCATCAGGGTCATGGGCGTGTGGCTGTGCGCGTTCACAAAGCCGGGCAGCAGCAGCTTGCCGCGCCCGTCATACGCTTCGCCAAACGCGCCCTGCGGGCGCTCTGGCCCGGCGTACCGGATCGTCTTGCCGTCCACGGCCACATACCAATCCGCCTGAACCCCCTGAGGCGTCAGGACGGCGATCTTTTCAAACAGCATGCCCCGTCCCCCTTTCGTATCCTGTTTATCATACTGTATCGGACGAACCGGGTCAATTCCAAAATATCCGCGCGCTTTGGGGAAAGGTTTGACTTGGTCCCGCGCATATGATAAAATCAGAGGACCATGCGGGAGTAGTTGGCGCTTGGCGCGGCAAGTCAACATGCCGGTGAAGAACCTGGCTTGCCTTACATAATGAGACGCGTGTATGGTTGTGTTATGCCATACGGCGTTTTTTTCTGCACGCGCGGCATAAGGGGGAAAGCGTATGGGGACTTTGGAGCTGTGGCTGGTCGCGGTCGGCCTTTCGATGGACGCGTTCGCCGTCGCGCTGTGCAAGGGACTGGGTATGCGCAAGACAAACTGGCGCCAGGCCCTGGTCATCGCGCTGTTCTTTGGCGGGTTTCAGGCGGGCATGCCGCTGATCGGCTGGTTGCTCGGGCACCAGTTCGAACGGTACATCACGTCCGTGGACCACTGGATGGCCTTTGGCCTTCTGGCGGTCATCGGCGGCAAGATGATCTATGAAACGCTCAGCGAAAAGGGCGAGGACGCCTGCAAGGAGGAAAGCCTGAACCTCAAGGAGCTTTTTGTCCTGGCCGTCGCCACGAGCATCGACGCGCTGGCCGTGGGCATCGCGTTCGCGTCGCTGAAGGTGCATATCCTGCCGTCCGTCGCGCTCATCGGCGTGACCACGCTGTGCATCTCCCTGGCGGGCGTGGCCATCGGCCATACGTTCGGCACCAGGCTGATGAAGGCCGCGGGACTCGCGGGAGGCGCGGTGCTCATCCTCATCGGGCTTAAAATTCTTTTGGACCATTTAGGCATTCTATAAGGCCGTTTTTTAGCCTTGTTCCGGGCGAACGCTTGACAAAACCGGCTTGAGCGCATACAATAGCCGCGTATTGCGACCAGAAGGGAATGGAATGCTGTGGCACATTCTATCTTTTTTCCCAATTGCAAAGCCCTTGCTCCGTGCGACGAGCTGATGAAGCGTTGCGCGGAGCTTATCGGAAAGCCCTGAAGGGTTTTCCCCTCCTGTTTCATCGGCACGGTCTGGTTCTTTTTTCGTAAAGAGCTTGGCTTTGCCGTAAATCGGGATTGAGCTGTAGACGGCAACGGTTCGTCTACAGCCTTTTGTTTGTTGCGCGAAAGGCTACCCTCATGGCCTTTCGCGCTTTTTCTTTGCGCAAAACCAATGCACCGGGGAGGAAACCTGTCATGAGCCTGTTAACCGTCACGGACCTTTCGCATTCCTTTGGCGATAAGGATCTGTATCAAAACGCATCCCTCACGCTCTACAAGGGCGAGCATATGGGCGTCGTCGGCCAAAACGGCGCGGGCAAATCCACGCTGATCAAGATCCTGCTGGGCTTCATCGCGCCGACAAGGGGGCAGATCGCCTGGCAGCGCGGCCTTTCCATCGGCCATCTGGACCAGTACGCGGAGGTGGACGGCGCGCTGACAATCGAAATGTACCTGCGCGCCGCGTTTTCCGACCTGTACGCGATGGAACAAAAGCTGCAGGCGCTGTACGCGAGCATGGCGCGCGGCGCGGCGGACAGCCAATTGGAAAAAGCCGCGCTACTTCAACAGGCGCTGGAGGCCCGTGATTTTTACGCGATCGACAGCACCGTCGCCCGGGTGGCGGCGGGCCTTGGGCTGACGGCGATCGGCCTTGGCAGGCGCCTTGGCACCCTAAGCGGCGGCCAGCGCGCCAAGGTCATCCTAGCCAAGCTCCTGCTGCAAAAGCCGGACGTGCTGCTGCTGGACGAACCCACGAACTTCCTGGACGCCCCGCACATTACCTGGCTGACGGCGTTTCTGTCGGCCTACGCGGGCGCGTTTCTGATCGTGTCGCACGACGTTTCGTTTCTGGACGGCGTGACCACCTGCATCCTGGATATCGAATTTCAGACGCTGAAGAAGTACCACGGCCGCTACAGCGACTTTATGCGGCAAAAGGCGCACCTGCGCGAGGAATATGTCCGCCGCTACCACGCCCAGCAGCGGGAGATCGAGGCGCTCACCGACTACATCGCCCGCAACAAGGCGCGGGCCGCCACCGCGAGCATGGCGAAAAGCCGCCAAAAGAAGCTGAACCGGATGGAAAAGCTCGCCCCGACCACCGTGCAGTCCCGGCCGGACATCGCGTTTGCCTCCAGCGCGCTGACGGCCCTCCACGCGCTCACCCTGCAAGGGCTTGAGGTAGGATACGCCTACCCGCTGCTGCCAAAGCTTTCCTTTTCCGTCGCGGGCGGGCAGAAGGCGGTCCTGACCGGCTTCAACGGCATCGGCAAATCGACGCTGCTCAAAACCCTGACGGGTCGGCTTGCGCCGCTGGGCGGCTCGTTCGCCCTTGATCCGCAGGTGAAAATCGGCTACTTTGAGCAGGAACTCGTCTGGGCGGACGGAGACCGCACACCCTTTGAGATCCTGTCTGAGGCCTATCCCGCCCTTTCGCCCAAGCAGATTCGCCGCGAACTGGCGCGCTACGGCGTGCGCGCGGAGCACGTGCTGCGGCCGGTGAGAACGCTCAGCGGCGGCGAACAGAACAAGGTGAAGCTCTGCCGGCTTTCGCTCTGCCCGCACAACTTTCTGATCCTGGACGAGCCGACCAATCACCTGGACGCGGAGACCAAGGACGCGCTGCGCGAGGCCCTTGCGCGCTTTGAGGGCAGCGTGCTGCTCGTATGCCACGAAACGGCGTTTTATCAGGGGTTTGCCGACCGGGTCATCGATTTGGAAAAATGGCTCCGGTAAGCCCACATGACCCTGGTATGAAGTGTATCCGTCCTGCTGAACGTGCGTGCCCCCCCATGCGCTTAGCAATTGTAATTTTGACAGGTTATTTAGAAAGAGATAGTTGTATACAACAAAAAACCCGCTTGGAGCGGGAGAGGGGGGCGAACAAATAAAAAAGGGGCTGTTGCACGAAAAAACATGGCGGTCCCTTTTGACTTGCGGCGGGAAGGGAAGGGATGGCGCGGGGATTCGTGCGGGCATCCTCGCTCGCGTGCGCGCGAGCGTCGGGGAGGAATCCGCGCCACACGGGTGTTGCGGGC
>CAZUIA010000042.1:0-16076 GCA_964620835.1 uncultured Oscillospiraceae bacterium | reverse complement strand
CAAAGGGCGCCGAGGCTGCGTCGGTCGTCAGGTCGTACGGCGTGCCCTCCAGATGGTCGCTGTAGATGTCTATGATCGTCTGGATGCTCACCTTCTCATCCGGCTTGACGGAGAAGGGATAGTGCGTGGTATCATCCAGGATCGGAAGCTCCAAAGAAGGCGCCACCAGGTCGAATACCCGCCACTCGCGACGGCTCAGACCGAACGTTCCGGGGGTCGTGATCGGGTGGAAAATATTGGCGTAATGGAAGTCTTCGCCCTCCGTCCACCAGCCCATGAGCTTGGGGAACGCCGTGATGTCCGTGGACCACATGAAGTTTTCCGTGTCCTCAAAGTCAATGACCCCGATCCGGGCACGGTTGGCGCCTACGAACACCTCGTCGTCGGGCAGCCGCTGCGCGACCCAGTGCGCGCCGGGCAGGCCGCTGTCCGGCGTCCAGAGCGGACCGGCGCCGCAGACTTCAAACACCCATACCTCTTTGGTGTCGCCCACCAGCAACGTTTCGCCGCCGTCGCCATAGCCGTATTGTTCCGCGAGCGCGCCCATGATTTGCACGGCTTCCTTGGCCGTGGACGCGCGCTGCAGGCCCAGCTGCTCAAGGTTCGCTATATACAGCATGCCCTGCGGGCTTGACGCTTCTTGCCTTCCGGTCCACGTATGCTCCCCGATGATGACCTGCTTGTCGTTCATGAACGGGTAGCCGATGTGGAAATAGGTGTTGGTATGGGCCACTTGGGGAATCTCCCCAACCTTCTGAGGCACCCGATTGGGACGGGTTGCCAGGCAAGGATCCACATAGATCTCGACCATTTCACCTTCCGGATGGTCTCCGCCGGGCACGATCTGGATCCGGTTGTCATACCATCCGTCGCACGTATGCGCGACGATGACGGACCCGTCCACCGTAGCTCCCGTCCCCGCGGCGATCGGTGTGCACGCAAGCGCGGATGTGGCAGTCAGGATAAACACCACGACAAGAATAAAGGAACCGAAAAGCTTGCCTCGCATCATTTACCTATCCTCCTGTTCCATTGGCCGAAATTTGGTTGTAAGGGATCAACCGCAGAAAAAAGGATCACCAAAAAAAATTTCCAAAGACCTTAAATCTTATGGAATCCCCCCTTTTTATCCTCTTCAATTTTGGCATTCCTGCTGTAACTAAGCTCATCGTAGCACTTTGTCAAAAGGAAGTCAACAGTCCTTTCTTGCTCTTTTTTGGATGGGCGGCGATCGACGCGATTCGGGCCGCGCAGGCGGATTTTGGAAAAAGCCGCGCGGCCGGTCCTCTGTGTGACACTTCCGATGTGCTTTAAAGCGGCAGCCTTTGGGGGTATACGGCGTGGGACGGATACGCCGCCCGTTCGGATTCCGTCGCGGCGCTGCGTCCGACCCGCGCGGGCTCCCGGAAGGCAACCTAAAAAACCCCTCAAGCGCCCGCTTGTTGAACTGTTCAACAAAGCCGTTGGGCTTGGGGATTTGTTTTTCGGACACCGGCGCCCGGCGCCGCCATGCGCATGAGCAGAACGCAGCGGCAGTTTACCCGCAATTGACCGGCAGATGCCCGGATTCTCCATTCTTTTCCATATAAACCCTGCGATCCCTTCGCGCCGCGTTAGAGGAGGCTTCCAAGAAAATCCTTTGTCCGCCGGTGCTTCGGGGCGGCAAACAGCTCCTGGGGCGACGCCTCCTCGACGACGACCCCTTCGTCCATGAACAACACGCGGTCGCCCACCTCGCGCGCAAACCCCATCTCATGCGTTACGACCACCATGGTCATACGGTCTTTGGCCAGGGCCTTCATGACGTCCAGCACCTCTCCGACCATTTCGGGATCCAGGGCGCTGGTCGGCTCGTCGAAGAGCATCACCTCGGGGTCCATCGCCAGCGCGCGCACGATCGCGATGCGCTGCTTTTGGCCGCCCGAAAGCTGCCCCGGATACACGTCCGCCTTTGCGGCCAGCCCCACCCGGTCCAGCAGCTCCATGGCGCGCTTCCTCGCCCGTTCCTTGGTCATGCGCTTTAGGTGAACGGGCGAAAGCGTGATGTTTTGCAGCACGGTTTTGTGCGGAAAAAGGTTGAACTGCTGAAACACCATGCCCATTTTCCGTCTCACCTGATAGAGGTTGCAGCGCTTGTCCGTGATGACCTGCCCGTCAAAGACGATCTCCCCGCCGGTCGGCTTTTCCAGCAGGTTGATGCAGCGCAGAAAGGTTGATTTGCCGGAGCCGGAAGGGCCGATGACGACCACCTTTTCGCCCTTTTGGATGTGCTGATCAATGCCCCGCAAAACCCTCAAATCGCCGAAATCCTTGAAAAGGCCTTTAATGCGGATCACTTTTGCGAAGCCTCCTTTCAACCCCGGCGAAAATGCGGGTGAGGATGGATACGATCAGGTAGTATACCAGCGCCACGACAATCAGCGGGAAGAAGGCGGAAAAGGTTCGGCTTCGGATATAGTCGCCGGCCTTGGTCAGATCCATCAGGCCGATGAAGCCCACGACCGACGTTTCCTTCAGCAGCATGATGAATTCGTTGAACAGCGTCGGGATGATGATCTTCAGCGCCTGCGGCATGACGATCAGCAGCAGGGTGGATGCCTTGGAAAGGCCCAGCGAAAGCCCCGCCTCCGTCTGGCCGCGGTCCACGGCGAGGATGCCGCTTCGGACCATCTCGGACACATACGCCGCGCTGTTGATGCCAAAGGAGATGACCGCCACCACGATCTTCGGCCCGAAATAGTTGGCCATGATGATATAGTAGATGATCATCAGCTGCACGACCACCGGCGTTCCCCGAATGATGTCCACATAAAAGGACGCGATGGCGCGCAGGGGATGGATGCGGCCCACGCGAAAGCTCGACAGCCGCATGAGGGCGATGATGCTGCCGAGCAAAATCCCGATCAGGCTGGCGAACAGGGCGACGGCCAGCGTCATCTGAAGCCCTTCCAGGAGCATTTTGTACCGATCCCCCTGAATCAGGTTCACATCAAAGTCCTTGAGGATGGACGCATACCACGTCATGATCGTGCCCTTTCCTTCCGTCTTTCATCGCGCGCATGAAAAGGCGGGGCTGTCGGCGAAGACAGCCCCCACCCGGGCGGATACCTCTTATTCCTCGGTTTCGATGGCGTCAAAGTGCTTGACGTACAGCGCATCATACGTGCCGTCCTCAACGAGCTTGGCAAGCTGCTCATTGATCTTGGCCATGAATGCGTCCTCACCCAGCTTCATGGCAATGCCATAGTATTCATCCGACAGGACTTCGTCAAGAATCCGCAGCCCCTGGATAGACGCCGCGAAGTAATCGGAGACACCCTCGTCCACGATGACCGCATCCAAACGGCCGTGCGAGAGATCCATCACAGCATCCAGCGCCTTGGCATAGCGCTCGACGGTGGCGTCATAATCCGCCAGATCGGAAATGTACAGGTCGCCCGTAGTCCCAAGCTGCACGCCGACCTTCTTCCCTTCCAGGTCCGCTTCCGACAGGATGGCGTCGTTGTCCGCCTTGACGATGATTTTCTGGGTCGCATGAAAATACGGATCGGAGAAAAACGCGTTCTCCTGGCGGTCGTCCTGGATCGTCAGGGCGGCGATGGACACGTGGATTTTGCCGCTGGCCAGCGAGGGCAGGAGCGCGTCAAAGTCCATCGTCTGAATCTCGTATTCCACGCCGATGCCCTCCATGATGGCGGAAATGAGATCCATGTCAAAGCCCGCGAAGGAGCCGTCATCGGCAATGTACTCAAAAGGCGGAAATTCGGCGTTGGTGCCGACGATGATCTTGCTTGCGCCCTCGGCCAGGCCCAAAACGGGCAAAAGCATCAGGCACAGGGTTGCGCAAAGCCATTTCCTCATGGTTTTCATGCATATCCTCCTCGAAATATAAATCGAAACAGTATAATTATACACTAAGCTATCGCGCTTGGCAAGAGGCAATTTGAGAGTGACGAGAATTTCCGGCCTCAATGGCGCCTTTTGCGCCGGTGATCGTGTGCCTGCCCGGACATACCGTTTATAAATATACTTTTTCCAGGAGGGCAGAGAAGTCCGCGACGCAAAGGCCGGCATCGCGATACCGTCCGCCCCGCCTCGGCCGGGCATGGCCGCGCAAAAAAAGGAGCGGGCCGGTCGGCCCGCTCCCGCCTTTGCCGTGAAAGGATTATTTGCCCGGGTTGATGATGCCCTGCACCTCTTCGCTGTCCACGTTCTCCGGGGTGACGATCAGAACGCCGGTGTCGATGCTCTTCTCGGTCACTTCGCCGCCGTTGGCCAGCTCCAGGGCCAGCTTGACGCCGTCATAGCCCATCATGTACTGGCGCTGCACGCACGAGGAGACGTTGTACTCGCCCGAGCGGATCATCTTCTCGATTTCCGCCGAGAAGTCAAAGCCGACCATCACGATGTCGGTGCGCTTGGCCTCGGTCAGGCCGGTGACAAAGCCGACGGTGGAGCCGTTGTTCGGGCCGAAAACGGCCTTCAGGTTCGGGTAGGTGGTCAGGAAGTCCTGGCAGAAGCCGACGGCCTTGCTGATGTCGCCCTCGTTGACCTTGATGTCGTCATTGAGAACCTTCCAGTTGGCCGGCGCGTTTTGCTCCCAGTACTCGTTGAAGCCCTTCAGGCGGTCGATGATCGTCTGCGAGCCGGCGGAGCCGATCTGGATGGCGACCAGCGCTTCCTCCTCCTCGGAGGTGCCCGCGTCCTTGAGCTGCTTGAGCAGCTGCTCGGCGGCCATGGAGCCCGCAGCCACGTTGTTGGTCATCAGCTCGGCGCTGAACGCGTCGCCCTTGACCGTGGTGTCCACCAGCACGACCGGGATACCGGACTCATAGGCTTCCTTGATCGGGTTCGCCAGCGAGGTGGAGTCCACCGGGCCGATGACGATGCCGTCCGCCTGCGCGGAAACCGCGTTTTGCAGCAGGTTGATCTGGCCTTCGATATCGGACTCCAGCGCGACGCCCACCACGACGACGTTCGCGCCCAGGTCCTTGCCCGCCTGCTCGGCGCCCGCCTGCAGGACGGCCCAGTACTGGTTGCCAATCACCTTCACGATCATGTAGATGGTCTTGGGCGCTTCCGCGGAGCCGACCGCCGGGGCGATCAGCGCCAGCAGGAGCATCGCGATGGACAGAACCAGAGCCAGTGTTTTTTTCATGGTGTGGATCCTCCTTGTGTTCCGAATTGATATCGCAAAGGCCGTCCAGAGGGCCCGGCCCTTCACGCTGGATGGATGCCGCCCGGGGCTATCTCGCCTGGCGCTGGCGGCGCGCCTCCATGGCGCATGCGCCGACCAGGATCACGCCGATGATGACCTGCTGCCAAAAGGAGTTGACGCCGTTTAGATTCAGGCCGTTGCGCAGCACGCCCATGATCAGCGCGCCGATGATGGTGTTGAGGATGTTGCCCTCACCGCCGTTGTTGGACACGCCGCCGAGCACGGCCGCCGCGATGGCCTCCAGCTCGTAGCCGGTGCCCGCCGTCGGCTGGGCGGACGAAACGCGCGAGGCGACCAGGATGCCGCAGATGGCCGCGGAAAAGCCGCTGACGCAGTAGGCGAACATGCGGGTCCTCACGGCGTTGATGCCCGAGAGCTTGGCCGCTTCCAGGTTCGAGCCGCAGGCGTAGATCTGCCGGCCCACGCGCGTCTTGGCCAGGATGATGCCCAGGATCACGCCGTACACCAGCATGATGATGACGCTGTACGGAAGGCCGAAGGGCAGGCGGCCGCCGCCCAGGATGTAGAACTGGTCCTGCACGGCTTGACTTGGGATGTTCGTGGTGTAGATCGGCGCGCCCTTGACCAGGACGTTGGCAAGGCCGCGGTACACCCACTGGGTGCCGAGCGTGGCGATAAACGGCACCACGCCCAGGATCTCGATGGTGAAGCCGTTCAGGATGCCCGTCAGGATGCCCATCGACAGGCACAGCACGATGCACAGCCACAGCGGGATGCCCGACGTCAAAAGCGACACCACGATGATGCCGGAAAGCGCCATCGACGCGCCGGCGGACAGGTCCGTGCCGCCGCAGATCAGGCAAAACGTCAGACCAAAGCCGATGATCGAATAGGTGACCACCTGCTGCAGCACGTTGATCAGGTTCTTTTGGTCCAGAAACAGCTTCGGCTTGAGCAGCGAAAAGGCCGTGAACAGGATGATCAGCGCCAGCCCGGAAAAGAGCGCTTTTTTGGATGCGACGCTCCAGTTGTCAAACAAGCCCATCTTGCTCCCGGACTGGTCGCCCTGTATGTTTTCCATGCAATTCTCTCCTTTTGCCTTTGCGTTTGCGGTGCGCATATGGGAAGCGGGAAAACGCGGGCCGCTTTACGCGCCCGCGGCCGCGAGGGTGGGGGCTTCCTTGCCCTCCAGCTTGTTGTAGCCCGCCGCCAGGTAGAGAATTTCTTCCTGCGTGGTCTTTTTCGCGTCCAGTTCGCCGTTGACCGCGCCCGCGTGGATCACCAGCACGCGGTCGCTCATGCCGAGGATCTCGGGCAGCTCGGATGAAATCATGATGATCGCCACGCCCTGATCGCTCAGGCGGTTCAAAAGCTCGTACACCTCAAGCTTCGCGCCCACGTCGATGCCGCGCGTCGGCTCGTCGATGATGAGCACCTTGACGTCGTTACAGAGCCATTTGGCCAGGACGACCTTTTGCTGGTTACCGCCGGACAGGTTCCTTAAGCGCTGGCGAAGGCTGGGCGTCTTGATGCGCAAAAGCCCGCGGTATTTTCCCGCGTTGCGCGCGCCCTCCTTGTCCCTGATGAACCCGTACCGGGAAAGCTGCCGAAGGTGCGCCATGTTGATGTTGTACTGCACGTCCAGGTTCAGCGCCAGCCCGTCGCGCTTTCGGTCCTCGGTGGCGTAGCCGATGCCGTGGGCGACCGCCTGCCCCACGGACCGGACGGTGATGGGCTTGCCCCACATCCTTAGCTCCATGCTGTCCGCCCTGTCCGCGCCGAACACGCAGCGCATGATCTCCGTGCGGCCCGCGCCGACCAGGCCGGCGATTCCGAGAATCTCCCCCTTTCGCACATAGAAATGCGAAAGGTTGACCTTGCTGCCGCGGCGGATGTTCCGCGCTTCCAGCGCGATGTCGCCGATCTTTCGGACATACTTGGGGTATTTGTCCTCCAGCGAGCGGCCGACGATCATGTTGACCAGCTCGTTTAAGGTGATGTCCTTGAGGGTTCTGGTGCCGATGTACTGCCCGTCGCGCAGGACGCTGACGCGCTCGCAAATCTGGCTGAGTTCCTCCATGCGGTGGGAAATGTACACCATGCCCACGCCCTTTTTTTGCAGCGCGCGGATGATGGAAAAGAGCTGGGCGATTTCGCGCTCGGTCAGCGTGGCCGTCGGCTCGTCCAGCACGAGAATGCGGGAGTTGTAGGAGATGGCCTTGGCGATTTCGACCATCTGCTGCTGCGCCACGGACAGATGGCGCACCACGGTGCGCGTGCCGATCCGGATGCCCAGCTCGTCCAGAATCTTCCTGGCCTGACGATGCATCTCCTTGTCGCTGATCAGGCCGCGCTTTACATGCGGGCGGCCGATGAAGATGTTGTCCGCCACGGTCAGATGCGGGCACAGGTTCAGTTCCTGGAAAATGATGCTGATGCCGAGCTGATGCGCCCGGCTGACGGAATCGATATGCACCTTTTCGCCTTCGATGTAAATTTCGCCCGCGTCCGCGCGGTAGACGCCGGTCATGATCTTCATCAGCGTGGATTTCCCGGCGCCGTTTTCGCCGACCAGGCCGTGCACCTCGCCCTTGTTGACGGAAAACGAGACATTGTCCAGCGCCCTGACGCCCGGAAACGTCTTGCAGATGCCTTCCATTCGAAATAGCTCTTCGTTCATGGCGCGCCCCTTTTCAGCCGGTGCTTCTTGTAAAATAGAACATATTTTCAAGAAATCATTGCACAAATCGTCAGGATCGAATGGATTATATGCGATGTATACGCCCTTTGTCAAGGGGCGCAGAGCGCATTTATCCTCCCCGTTTCCAATTGCCCGCGCGCCGTTTTACGGGCGAAACCGGTAAAAGCGCGTCCCTTTTCCATAACGAAGAACGGGGGTGCAAAGGGATGGGGCGCAAAAAAAGGGCTGCCCCGCAAAGCCTTGCGCACAGCCCCGTTTGCGGCGTAACCCGCGGTTTTCGCCCGGCATATCGCGCCTGTTTGGCGCGCTATTCTACCTTCTCTCCCCCCAATACGCCCGAACGCGGACGCGCCGAAGCCGCCAGGGGAAAAACCATCGATGTAAAAAATCTATCCACATGACGGATTGCTCCTTTCCATCTCCTATGAGGATCTCCATGTATCCAGTATAAACACGCCGTGTGAACTTACTATGAACAGATCATGAAAGAAGTGCGTGTCCCACGTAACATTTCGTGGAAATCGGTTCTTTGGGCCCGGTTTTCCCCATCGCTTGCGCGGCAGCGCCCGGCGGGAGGGCCGTTTGCCCGGCGCCGACCCGCTTTTCCCGCGCAGCGATACCGTTCGCCCCGCCTGTCTTATCGCGCCGCACGCTTTTTCGATGTCCCTTCATCTTTATGGTTGACAAATCTTGCCGAGCCGTGCGATAATTCTTTTTTGCAAAGGAGTGATAACCGGTGAGGCCACAGACCGCCGACGAGCTGCGCTCGATGTACCTGAATTTCTTCAAAGACCGCGGGCATGCCATCATCCCCAGCGCGTCGATCATTCCGGAAAATGATCCGACCGTGCTGTTCACCACCGCCGGGATGCACCCGCTGGTGCCCTATCTGCTGGGGGAAACGCACCCGGCCGGCAAGCGGCTGACGGACGTACAAAAATGCGTCCGCACCGGCGACATCGACGAGGTGGGCGACGCCTCGCACCTGACGTTCTTTGAAATGCTCGGGAACTGGTCGCTGGGCGATTATTTCAAGAAGGAAGCCATCGCCTGGTCGTGGGAGTTTTTGACCTCGCCCGAGTACCTGGGGCTTGACCCCGAAAGGCTCGCCTTTTCCGTGTTCGCCGGCGACGAAAACGCGCCGCGCGACGACGAATCGTTTGAGATCTGGTGCTCGATGGGCGTTCCGGCCGAGCGCATCTTCTACCTGCCCAAGGAAAACAACTGGTGGGGCCCCGCGGGGCTGACCGGCCCCTGCGGCCCGGACACCGAGATGTTCGTCATCACCGACAAGGCGCCGTGCGGCCCGGACTGTTCCCCCGCCTGCAGCTGCGGGCGGTATCTGGAGATCTGGAACGACGTGTTCATGCAGTACAACAAGCAGGCGGACGGCACGTTTCTGCCGCTCGCGCATCCGAATGTCGATACCGGCATGGGCCTGGAGCGGACGCTGTGCGTGCTGACCGGCAAAAAAAGTGTGTACGACACCGAGCTGTTCGCCGGCATCCTTCAAAAAATCGCGGAGTTGACCGGCAAACAGTACGGCCAGGGCGAGGACACCACGCGCGCGTTTCGCATCATCGCCGACCACCTGCGCACCTCCACGTTCATGATCGGCGACCCGCGCGGCGTCACGCCCGCGAACGTCGACCAGGGCTATATCCTGCGCCGGCTGATCCGCCGCGCCGTGCGCTTCGGCATGCGGCTTGGCGCGCCGGAGGGATTCACCGCCGAGGTGGCCAAGGTGATCATCGAAAAGTACGGCAAGGTATACCCCGAGCTTTTGCAAAACGCCGCGCACATCAAAGAGCAGCTCATCCTGGAGGAGCAGCGGTTCGCGCGCACGCTTCGCCAGGGCGAGCGCGAGTTTGAGAAGATCCTTTCGGCCATCGAAAAGTACAATCTGCCCAAGGTGATCGACGGCAAGCGCGCGTTTACGCTCTACGATACCTACGGCTTCCCCATCGAAATGACGGTGGAGCTGGCGGCCGAGCACGGCCTGCCGGTGGACACCGAGGGCTTTGCCGAAAGGTTCCGCCAGCACCAGCAGCTTTCCCAGGCCGGGGCCGAGCAGCGCTTCAAGGGCGGCTTGGCCGACCACAGCGAACAGACGGCGCGGCTGCACACCGCCACCCACCTGCTGCACGCCGCGCTTCGCAAGGTGCTCGGCGAGGAGGTCGCGCAAAAGGGCTCCAACATCACCGCCGAGCGGCTGCGCTTTGACTTTTCCTTCGGCCGCAGGATGACGCCCGAGGAGATCGCCGAGGTGGAAAAGCTCGTCAACGACGCCATTGCCGCCGATTTCCCGATCGACTGCGCGGAGATGAGCGTCGAGGAGGCCAAGAACCAGGGCGCGATCGGCCTGTTTGAGAGCAGGTACGGCGAAAAGGTGAAGGTGTACTCGATGGGCCCGTTCTCCCGCGAGATCTGCGGCGGTCCGCACGCCGGCCGCACGGGCGAGCTCAAATCCTTCAAGATTCAAAAAGAGGAATCGTCCTCGGCTGGCGTCCGCCGCATCAAGGCGGTCATCGGCTGAAGATTCTCCGGCTGCCTTTTCGGCAGCGTTTGTACAGCGCCTGACGGGGCTGTTTCGGCGAAGAGGGCACTTCCGGATTCTTCCGTGAAAAGGCCCCCTTCCTCCCGGGACGGCCTCTTTTTGTCCTTTTGAACCGGACGGGGCACGCGTCCCCAAAGGAGGCGACATGAGCGAACTCAACCATCCCGCCGCCCGCGAGGAGGCGGCCCACCTGGAAAGCACGCTTTTTCAGATCGCTGTCGAAACCCGGCGGCTTGAAGCGGAGGTGGAGGAGCAGGAGAAGGCGGTCGTCGTCGAGCGCCTCAGCGCGGGCGGCATTTACTCCAGCGACCTGATCGTGGCCGAGCACATCTACCGCTTCAAGGCGCAGTCGCTCGCGCACCTGCGCCTTTCGGCCGACCGGGCGTATTTTACGCGCGTGGATTTTACGCCCGAAGGCGACGGCCAGCGGCGCACCTACTACATCGGCAAGTGGGGCGTCAGCGACGGAAGGACGCTAGAGCCGATCGTGATCGACTGGCGCGCGCCGGTAGCAAACCTGTACTACGCGGGGCAGCTCGGCCCGGTGCGCTACCGGGCGCCGGACGGGGACATCGCGGGCACGCTGTCTTTAAAGCGGCAGCTGGGCGTGAAAAACGGCCGGCTTCACACCATCTTTGACACCGACGTGGCCGCGCAGGACGCCTACCTGATGGGCGTGCTGGGCGAGGTGCGCGGCGACAAGCTGCGCGATGTGGTATCGACCATCCAGGCCGAGCAGAACGTGGTCATCCGCCACAAGCCAGAGCGCGCGCTGATCGTGCAGGGCGTGGCCGGGTCCGGCAAGACGACGATCGCGCTGCACCGCATCGCCTACCTGCTCTACGCCTACCGCGACACGCTCACGCCAAGCAAGATGATGATCCTCGCGCCAAGCCCCCTGTTTCTCGACTACATCTCCGCCGTGCTCCCGGACCTGGGCGTGGAGCAGGTGGTGCAGACCACCTTCTCGCGCTACATCGCGTCGCTGCTTGCAAAGCGCATGCCAAAGCTCGTCGAGGAGGACCGGCTGGAGCGGATGCTCGCGCTTGGGGAAGAAGCGCGCCAGGGAGAGGCGGCGCTTTTGCGGTTCGCGGGCTCGCTGCGCTTTCGCCAGCTGCTGCTCGCCTACGTGGCGTGGCTGGAAAACCGCATCGTGCCTACGGGCGATCTGACCTTCGGCCCGGCGGTTTTGTACACGCACGGGCAGATGCTTTCCATCTTCCTGACGGAGCTGAAGCCGTTCCCCTTTGAGCGGCGGATGGCCGAGATCCCAAAGTACCTTGCCAAAAAGCGAAAGAGCGCCGAGGAGCAGGCCGCGAGCTGGTACCAAAGCGAGTGCGACAAGCGCGCCGAGCGGTTGATGCTGACCCTGCCCGACGGGCCGGAACGCCGCGAACGGATGATCCGGCTGTACGACAGCCGGGACGAGCGGCTCAAGGAGATCAAGGCGCGCGGCAAAACGTTTGAAAAGGACGAGATGGCCCGCTGGCCGAAGCTTGACCTGCTGGAGGCATATAGCGAATTCCTCTCAGGCGAATGGGACCCGCCCCTGACCGAGGCCGAGCGGCCGCTGTTTGCAAAGCTTGCGCAAAGGAAGCTGCCGCTGCTTTTGAAAAAGCAGATCGAGCCGGAGGATCTTCCCCCGCTCGCCACGCTGGCGCTGCGGCTTTTCGGCCTTGCGCGCACGGAGATCCGCCACACGGTCATCGACGAGGCGCAGGATTTTTCGCCCTTTCAGTTCAGGCTCCTGCGCGAGCTTTCCGGCAACGACTCGTTCACCATCGTGGGCGATTTGATGCAGGGCGTGAAGGCGTTTGAGGGGCTGAAGGACTGGGAGGAGATCCATGTGCCGGTGTTTGAGGGCCGGGCCTCGCTGCATCCGCTGCGCACCAGTTACCGCAGCACGGTGGACATCATGCTGTTCGCCTCGCGCGTGGCTAGGCGGCGCCCGGTGCCGGGCCAGGCGCTGGCGCGGCCGGTGCTCCGCTATGGAGAGACGCCGAAGGTACAGGGGTTTGAAACCGAGAAGGCGCGAAACGCTTTTGTCGCCGAGGCTGCCGCGCAGTTTTTGCGGGAGGGCTTTTCCACCGTCGCCATCATCGACCGGGACGCGAAGCGGTGCGCCGCGCTTTTCAAGGCGCTGCCCAAGTCGCTTCAGGCGCGCCTTTTGCACGCGGGCGACACGCAGTACGGCGGCGGGCTGACCGTCCTGCCCGCGTCGCTCGTCAAGGGGCTGGAGTTTGACTGCGTGATCCTCGCCGACGCGGGCGAAACGGCGTACCCGGACACTGAGCTCGACGCGCGGCTTTTGTACGTGTGCCTGACGCGCCCGCTGCACAAGCTTCTCTGCTGCCACGTGGGGCCGCTCACGCCGCTTTTGGCGGAGGATGAGGGGGGAACGGGCTGAGCCTCCGGTGCCTGCAAGCCCCGCCTTTTGGGCGCGGGCGGGTATCCCGCCTTTCCTTTTATGTGTATGCTTCGGGACGGCTTGGTCGGCGGGGTTTCCCTGCCGATTGGTGTAGAATTGTTTCGAAATCTGGCCGCGCGGGGATGGTTTTGTTGCTTCAACCGTCTATTATATGGTATACTTGGGAAGCGTGTCCCCGGGGGATGCGCCTGAATGGGCTATGAAGGGGTGACTTCCATGGTTCGACTCGCGATTTTGCTCGTGCTGCTCTGCCTGACCCTGTGGGAGTGGATCGCGGGCCCGCGCAAGGCGGTCTATTGGCTGGCCATGGCGTCGCTGTTCGTGTTTTTTTCGCTGCGCTACGGCCAGGGCACCGACTACATCACCTACATGAGCATCTACGCCAACGTGCAGCCGCTGCATACCCTTCCCAACTACTTCGCCTACCGCTACGACACCATTGAAATCGGCTTTTATTACCTGATGAGCTTCTTTCGCATGCTGCGCCTGCATTACGCGGTGTTCATCGCGCTGGTCACGCTCTTTGGGCTTTTGGGCCTGAACCGCTTCATCAAAAGGTTCTGCCCGCTGCCCATGTTCGCGCTGACGGTGTTCTTCGCCATCTATTCGCTCACCTACATGGAAAGCGCGATCCGGCAGCTGCTGTCGATCAGCATCCTGGTGGGGTTCGTGCTGATCGACTGGGCGGACGGACGCAAATGGCGCGCGCTGCTTGGCATTGTCGCGGCGGCGTTTTTGCACACGTCTGCGCTGGCGCTCATCGCGCTGCCGGTGCTCTTTTACGGGCCGCGCCGCCTGTATGTCATCGAATGGAAGCTTCGGACCACCCTGCTGGTGGGCGCGGGCCTGCTGGGCGTCGCGGCGGTGCTCACGTTCGTGAACCTGACGCCGGTGCTCAAGCTGCTGCCCGCCCAGCTTGAATACAAGCTGCTGACATATTACGAGCAAAACCACAGCTTCAGCCTCCTGGCGCTGGGAAACCGCGCGCTGTTCATGCTGATCGTGTTCGCGCTTGCGTACCGCGCGCGCCATTGGCTTGGCGAGGAGGAAAAGCTGCTGTTTAACCTCTACTGCGTGGGCTTTGGGGTGTATCTGCTGCTCATGAGCTTTGACCTGATCGCCTCGCGCACCAGCACGTACTTTCGCGTCGTCGACGTCGTACTCATCCCGCTTTTGATGCACAAAAACCGCGACCTGGTGAAAAAGACCATCGTCGCGCTGCCGGTTTTGCTCGGGCTGATGGCGTTTTTATATGTGAAGGATATGACAGCCATCCTGGGGTTTGCGGAGTATTACGGCAACAACCCGCTCCAGTACCCCTACGTCACGGTCTTTAACCCCGATACCCTTTTGGATCACAAGTTCGTCAATGTCAAAAACGCCAACGCGATGAACGCGTACCAGACCAGCGGCTTCAGCTGGGACGAGTACTACGACACGCTGCAGCGAAAGCCCTCGGTTCGAAGCCCCATCCTGCCCTATTGAGCGGCCCCCTTATTTCAACAGCACACAGGTGAACTATGCAGCAAACGTACGAGCGTGAACGGGACATGGGCTCCATGTCCAAATCGATGCTGATCGTCATGGCCTTTACGATGGTCGGCAAGGTGACCGGGTTTTTGCGGGAGACGGTGTTTGCCTCCCAGTTTGGCGCAGGGAGCATCGCGGACGCTTTGAAAACGGCGGACCAGCTTCCCTGCATCTTTTTGTCGATCATCGTGGCGGCGCTCGCGGCGACGCTGATCCCCGCCTATTCCGAGCGGCAAAAGCACGGCCAGGCGCAGGCCAACCGGTTCATCAGCAACCTGTACACCGTGGGCATCGCGTTTTCGCTGCTGGTGCTGCTGATCACGACCCTTTTGCTGGAGCCGCTGGTCAACAACTTCCTGCTGGCCGACGCGGAGGCGGAGACCAAGGCGCTGGCGCTGCAGCTTGCGCGCATGATGATGCCGATGGGCATTTTCGTCTTTCTGGCGCGCATCACCAGCGCGTACCTGCAGGCCAACTTCCGCTTCGCCGTGCCCGCGCTGTCGCAGATCTGCCTGAACGTGGTCGTGATCCTTTCGATCCTGCTTTCCGCCGGCGTAAACGTTGCCTATGTGGCCATCGGCACGGTGGTCGGCTGGATTTTGCAGTTTTCCGTGCAGATCCCCAGCATGCGGCGCGCCGGACTTTCGTACCGGCCCACGTTTGACCTCAAGGAGGCTGGGCTTCGCGAGGTGGCGGTGCTGATGCTGCCGGTGCTCATTTCCGGCTCGTTTGACCAGATCTATTTCAGCTTTGACAAGTCCATCGCCTCCAAGGTCACGGGCGACATCGCGATGCTCGACTATGCCAACAAGCTGAGCACCATGGTGAGCGCCGTGCTGCTGACGACCATCGCGACCGTTTTGTATCCGAACCTGGTCCGGAACGCGGACAGCCGCGAAAAGATGGCGGACAACCTGAGCTTTGGCATCAACCTGAACCTGCTCATCGCGCTGCCGGCGACGCTGGCGCTGATCCTTCTGCGGGTGCCGATCATTCACCTGGTGTATGAGCGCGGCAAGTTTGAAGCCACGGTGGCCACCGCGTCCATCCTTGCGTGCTATTCGGCGGGCATTCTGGGTGTGGGGCTTCGCGAGCTGTGCAACCGTACCTTTTACGCGTACAAGGATATGAAGGTGCCGACGCTGGTCGGCATCGGTGTGGTGCTGCTGAACATTGCGCTCAACTACGCGCTGTATCCTCTTTTCGGTGCGCCGGGCATTGCCGCGGCGACGTCGGTCAGCTCGCTGCTCAGCGGCGGGGTGCTGATGGCGCTGCTGCACCGAAAGCGCCGGGCGGTGGATTTTGCGCGCGTGCTGCGCTGCCTGTGGAAGGCGGCGGCGGCGACGGGGGCCATGGCCGCGGTGCTGGTCATTCTCACGTCGGCGCTTGATCTATACGCCCAAAGCGGCATGCGGTTTTACCTGTCGATGCTGATCGTCTTTGCGGCGGGCGTGGGCGTGTATGGCGTTTCCCTGGTGTTGCTCAAGACGGAAGAAGTGCGCATGGCGCTTTCCATGGTGAAAAAGAAGATGGGAAGCAAGGGCGCGCAGGCGTGATACAGACAGGGTTGCCGCTGTTGGGCGGCAACCTTGCCGTTGACAAACTGCGGTTTGTCAACGGGAGGAAGGGATTCGGCCTGAAATCCTGCGGGATTTCCGGGCGGCCTCAGGCAGAAAGTACA
>CAZUIA010000041.1:7302-16287 GCA_964620835.1 uncultured Oscillospiraceae bacterium | reverse complement strand
GGCGCGGGTTCCTCCCCGATGCTCGCGCGCACGCGAGCGAGGACGCCCGCAAGGAGTACCGCACCCTCCCGCCCATCGCTTCGCCCGCAATCAAAATATCCCAAAGTCGCCCTATGCCCCGCGCGGCAACCCCTTTTGCGGCGATCGATCCATAAGCGAACATAAATGGATGGAAAAGAAGCATATTTCGTCCATCCGAAAAAAGGCGGCCCCTTTGGGGAGCCGCCGAGGCACAGGTCGGAACATTTTGTGGAAAACCAACTTTCTTTTTATACTCCCGTTCCGGACCGTCAGCCGCCGAAAAAGCGCGTCTCCAGCATCGCGCACAGCGCGTGGTACACCGGCAGGTGCTTCTCCTGCACGTCCGCGGGGCAGTCGCCCGGCACCACCACGGCCACATCCGAGGCGTGCCGCAGCTTGCCGCCGTCTCCGCCGGTCAGCCCGACGACGGTCAGACCGCGCGCCCTCGCTACCTGCGCGGCCAGCAGCACGTTTTTCGCGTTCCCGCTGGTGGAAAGGCCCACAAACACGTCGCCGGGCCGGCCGTAGCCCACCACCTGCTGGGCGAACACAAGGGCCGGGTTCACGTCGTTTGCAAAGGCGGTGGACAGCGCGGCGTGGTCCGTCAGCACGATGGCGGGCAGCGCGCCCTGCAGCTGGTCCGCGGCGGCAGGCTCGCTCCCGCCGGTCAGGCGCGCGAGGGCCTCCCTTTCCGCCTCGGGCAGCGGGCGGGGAAGGTAAAAGCCCTTCATCAGCTCGCCCGCGATGTGCTGCGCGTCGGCGCAGCTTCCCCCGTTGCCGGCCAGCAGCACCTTGCCGCCGCGCTCGTAGCAGCGCCTGAGCGCCCCGTACGCGGCCAGGATGTCCGGCCCTGCGGGGGAAAGCTCCGGGTGGCGCGCAAGAAGCCTGTGAAAATGCGAAAGCACGGCCTCACTTTGCTCCGGCCCTTCGGCGAGCGGGTCCATATCCATCGCGTCAAGCGCGACCATCACGCTGGCCAGGTCGCCCAGCGCCTCGCCGGTTTCGGCGGGTACGACGCGAAGGCCCTCCAGCGAAAAAGGGATCGCCTCGCGCCGCAGGGCGGCCTCCATGGACGGGCGAAGCAGCGCCTCGCAGCGCGCGAAGATGCTGCCGATCACGATGCGTTCCGGATTGAACGCGTCCACCAGCAGCGCCAGGCCCCTGCCCAGCCAGTCGCCCACCCGGCGATACAGCTCGATGGCGTCCGCGTCGCCCGCCCTGGCATAGTCGGCGATCAGCTTGGCGGTGATGTCCGCTTCCGCCACGCCGTCGCGCGCCCACTTGGGCGGCGTGCCGGCCCCCGCCAGCGCCCGCGTGAACGCCTGCGCCTGGCGCGCGATGCCGCCGCCGGACGTGAAGCCCTCAAACGACCCGGCCTTTCCAAACCCGACCGGACCGTCCTCTGAAAGGCGCAGGTGGCCCACCTCGCCGCCCATGTCGGAAAAGCCGCGCAGCAGCCTTCCCCCGGCGATCACGCCAGCGCCCATGCCCGTGCCCATGGTCAGAAAGATCATGTCGCGCGTCCCGCGCCCCGCGCCCAGCTTCCATTCCACCAAGGCGCAGGCGTTGGCGTCGTTTTGCAGGTACGCGGGCACGCCGTAGCGGTCGGTCAGCATCCGGGGCAGCGGAACGTTCTCCCAGCCGGGCAGGTTCGGCGGGCGGAGGATCACGCCCCGGCGGCTGTCGAGCGGACCGCCGCAGCTGATGCCGAACGCCCCGATGTCCGCGGGGGCAAGGCCGCGGCGGGAAAGCAGCGCGTCGATGGCCGCGTACAGCTTTGCGAGCGCCTGCGAAAGCCCCTTGTGCGTTTCGGTGTCAAAGCGGATCTTGTCGTCGATACGGATGCCGTGGTCCACGCGCGCGAGCAGCACGGCGCACTTGGTGCCCCCGATATCCAGGCCGATGAATGGTTTCATCAAAGAAAACCCCCTTTTTCCCGCACAGTCGTTCCCTATTCAAGCGCCATACCCCGCGCCGCTTGCGGCTATTATAGCCTTCTGGTCACGGAAAAGCAATTTCCGTCAGATCCTTTCCTTTTCGCGTCAAAAAGGCGGGGCGGCGCGGCATGCAAAAAGACAGCTTGGCCGCGGCTTCCGGCGCTTTTTGCAAAAAATGCGCGCAAAAAACCCACACATTTGTGATTAGACATCGCGGTTCGATTCGCGTATAATGCTGCCCAGATACGCAGGGTGGAAGGACGGTAAAACGAATGGAACGGAAAAAATTTGGGTACGGCACGCTATTTTTCACCATGTTTACCCTAAGCGCCTTCACGTTCGGCGGCGGCTTTGTGATCATTTCGATGATGCAAAAGAAAATCGCCGGCGAGTACGGCTGGCTGTCTGAGGAGGAGATTTTGAACCTGACGGCCATCTCGCAGGCCGCGCCGGGGCCGATGGCCGTCAACATGTCGATGCTGGTGGGCTATCGGATGGGCGGCCCCTTGGGGCTTTTGGTCAGCGTCATCGGCACGGTGCTGCCGCCGCTGATCATTCTGTCGATCGTTTCGCTGTTTTACGACGCCTTCAGCCACAGCCCGGTGGTCAAGGCGGCGCTGAAGATGATGCAGGCGGGCGTGGCCGCCGTCCTGTGCGACGTGGTGCTGGGCCTTTCCGGCAAGGTGCTTAAAGGGAAGAGCCTCTTTACGATCCTCCTGCTGGCGGGCGCGTTTGCGGCGGCCTACGTGCTGGGCGTGAACATCGTTTTCATCATCCTGGGCGCGGGCCTGCTGGGGGCGCTGAAAACCCTGTGGCCCACCCTTGTCAAAGGAGGGAAGGGCGCATGATCTATCTGCAACTGCTGCTCAGCTTCGTCCAGATCGGCCTGTTCAGCTTCGGCGGAGGATACGCCTGCATGCCGCTGATTCAGCAGCAGGCGGTGACGGCGCACGGCTGGATCACCATGGATACGTTCGTGAACCTCTTTTCCATTTCGGAAATGACGCCCGGGCCGATCGCCATCAACGCGGCCACGTTCGTCGGCATGCAGGTGGCCGGATTGCCCGGCGCGCTGCTCGCTACGCTCGGCTACTGCATCGCCCCGTGCATCCTCGTTTCCATGCTCGCGTGGCTGTACAAGCGCTACGGCGATCTGGCCATTGTCAAGGGCATCCTTTCCGGCATCCGCCCGGCGGTCGTGGGGCTGATCGCCTCGGCCGGGCTGACCATCTTCGTGACCGCGCTCTGGCCGGCGGGGTTTTCCCTGGCCACGGCGCTTGAAATTGACCTCAAGGGCCTTTTCGTGTTTGCCGCCGCGCTGTTCGTCCTGCGCAGATGGAAAACAAGCCCGATTCTGATCATCGCCTCAAGCGGCGTGCTCGGCATCATTTTTTATTTGATCGCCGGGTAGGCGGCAGAAAAATCTTTAGAAAGAAAGGGCTCCCGCCTAAGATTTTATGAAATTATATTCATAAAAGGGAAACTTGGCTTGACAGTCCGCACGGTTTTTACTATCATGATTTTTACATTGGAAGGATGGGCCCGGTGAACGAAACGGAATAGAGGTGGTGTGAAAAGCGAAAGACGGAAGCGGCTGTTTGGGGAAAACGGCAGCCGTTTGAGTTTGTGAAGCTTTGAAAGCCTGTCATTCCAAAAAACGAGGAGGGACTTGTATGCATCTTTTCAAGAAACTGGTCGCGATCGCGCTGATGGCCGTTCTGGCGCTTGGTGTGGTTTCCGCGAACGCGGAAGTGAAGCTCAACTACGCCGAGGACCAGACGCTGCGCCTTTTGTACTCCACCGAGGCCACCACGCTGTGCGCCTTTGCCGCCAGCGGCAGCGCCAATGACTGGCAGGCCGTTTCCAACTGCGTCGAGGGCCTGATGACCGACGACATCTACGGCAATAAGGTGCCCGGCCTGGCCGAAAGCTACGAAGTGAGCGACGACGGCCTGGTGTACACCTTCCACCTTCGCAAGGGTCTTCAGTGGGTCAACGTCAAGGGCGAGCCGATGGGCGAACTGACCGCCAAGGACTTCGTCGCCGTCGCCAAGTTCACCTGCGACCCGGCCCGCGCCTCCTCCAACGCCATGTTCTACGAGAACGTCGTCAAGGGCGCGAAGGAATACCTCGCCGGCGAGACGACCGACTTTGACACCGTGGGCTTCAAGGCGCTGGACGATTACACCGTCGAAGTCACGCTGGAGGGCCCGCTGCCCTACTTCCTGTCCTACTGCGGCAGCTACCAGCCGGCCTACGCGCCCTTGCTGGAGGAGCTTGAGGACAACTACGGCATCGACAACGAGAGCATGTACTACGTGGGCGCGTACATCATGACCACGTTTGAGCCGCAGTACCGCCGCGTGTACGAAAAGAACCCCACGTACTACAACGCGGACAACGTCTTTATCGAGAAGGTCATCATGACCTACAACGCCGAGGCCGCGACGCTGGCGCCGGAGATGTTCCTGCGCGGCGAGGTGGACGATGCGGACATCTCCACCGCGATCCTCGACGAATGGAAGAAGAACGAAAAGACCAAGGACATCGTCATCCCCGGCACGCCGGACACGACGTACATGTACTACTACGCGTTCAACTACGACCCGAACTTTGACGCGCAGTACGAGCCGGAGAACTGGCGCCTTGCGATCAACAACGAAAACTTCCGCCAGTCCCTGTACTGGGCGATCAACCGCCATAAGGCCCTCCTCGTGCAGGATCCGTACAACCCGCAGCTGCAGTACACCAACTCGATCACCCCGATCGGCTGGTGCAGCGTGGACGGCGTGGACTTCACCCAGATCGGCCCGATGAAGGAGATCACCGAGCGGCCGAACCAGCAGTTTGACGAGGCGAAGGCCCTTGAGTACAAGGCAAAGGCCGTCGAAGAGCTGACCCAAGCGGGCGTCACCTTCCCGATCAAGATGCTCATGCCCTACAACCCCAACGTCCTGTCCTGGGAGCTGGAGGTGCAGGTGGTCAAGCAGCAGCTGACGGACCTGCTGGGCGCGGACTACATCGAGTGCATCATCGAGGCCGGCCCCTCCACGGGCTTCCTGGCCGAGGTGCGCCGCACCGGCAAGTACGCGTTCATGAAGCTGAACAACGGCTCCACCATCGACGATCCGGACGCCTGGACCACCGCGTTTTACAAGGAGCGCAACTGGAACTTCCTGGACAAGGCCAAGGGCGAGGACATTGAAAAGCTCGTCGCCGAGTACTATGGGCTGGTCGACGCGGCCAAGGCCGACATGGCCAAGTCCATGGGCCGGTATGAGAAGTTCGCGGAGGCGGAGGCTTTCCTGCTCAACCACGCGATGGTCATCCCGTTCTGCACGGACACCAACGGCTACTATGTCGCCAACTACAACGTGCTGGAGCGCCCGGACAACTCTGACCGCCTGTGGAAGGGCATGCGCAAGCTGGCCGAACCGCTGACGGAGGCGCAGTTCCTGGAGCTCTATGACGAATGGCTCGCGGCCCGCGAGGCTTCGCTCGCGGCGAAGTAAGGGTCAAAAGACAAAGGGGACTGTCCCGGGGAAAGGGGACGCCGGAGGGCTTGCCCTCCGGCCCCATCCCTTAAGGGCAGTCCCTTTCCTTTCTAAAAAAGGAGTGCCGCCATGCTACGCTACATAGGCAACCGGCTTTTGCGATCGCTGCTCAGCCTTGCGATCATCATCACCGTGGTGTTCTGCCTGCTTCGCATGATGCCCATCGAAGGGTATTTCGCCAACTTCGACAAGATGAGCGAGATCCAAATCCACAACGGTCTGGAAAAGCTCGGCTTGAACGATCCCCTGCCGACGCAGCTTTTCAACTTCTTCAAACAGCTTTTGCGCGGGGACCTGGGCGTGTCCACGCGCTACCGCGTCAACTATCCGATCGTCAAAATCATCGCCCAGAAGGTCCCGATTTCGCTGAAATTCGGGCTGCTCGCCGACGCCATCAGCCTTCCGCTGGGGCTGGCCCTGGGCGTTTTGATGGCCCGGCGCAAGAGCGGCCTGTGGGACAAATTCGGCACCGCGTACATCGTGCTGATGCAGGCGATGCCCGCCGCGATCTACTACCTGTTCATCCAGCTGGTGGGCGTGGACACGTTCAAACTCAGCTTCCTCTATAACCCCGACAAGGCGTCCAGCATGATCCTGCCGATCCTGTCGCTGGCCATGCCGGGCGTGGCGTACTTTGCCATGTGGATGCGCCGCTATACCGTGGACGAGACGAACAAGGACTACATCAAGCTGGCCCGCACCAAGGGCGTGCCGAACCTTATGATCTGGTTTCGCCACGTGTTTCGAAACGCCATCGTGCCCATCGCGCAATTGATCCCCGGCTACGTCATCTTTTCCGTCGCCGGGTCCATCTACGTGGAATCGCTCTACTCCATCCCCGGCATGGGCGGCCTGATGGTCGACGTGATCAAGCGCCAGGACAACGCCATGGTGCAGGCGCTCGTGATCATCTTCGCGGTGCTGTCCATCGTAAGCCTTCTGCTGGGCGATCTTTTGATGGCGCTGGTCGACCCGCGCATCAGCCTGACGAAGAAGGAGGCGAGCCGGTAATGAGCAAATACTCCGTTTCCCAGCGGACCTTTGACAAGGTAAGCCTTTCCGTGCTGGAAAAGCTGAAAGAGGAATTTTCGAAAAAGCCGGACGACCTGACGAGCGAGGAGGCCGCCTCGCTTTCCGGGGACCTGTTTTCCCTGGCCGAGCAGAGCGACAAAGAGCTGGAAAGGACCGGCTATTCCGGGTATTCCTACTGGCGCAGCACCTTCCGCATGTTCTTTAAAAACCGCATGGCCGTCTTTACGCTCTCGGTCGTGCTCATCATCCTGCTGTTCACCGTCATTCAGCCTTTTTTGCCCGGCCAGCGGGACCCGAACCTGATCCACAACGACCCGCTGACCGGCATGCAGATCATCAACCGGCCGCCGGGCGGCGAGTTCTGGTTCGGCACCAACGCCATCGGCCAGGACCTGTGGTCGCGCATCTGGTCCGGCACCCGCACGTCCCTGTTCATCGGCCTGACCGTGGCGCTGGTGCAGGCGCTCGTCGGCATCACCATGGGCGTTTTGTGGGGGTATATCCGAAAGCTCGACTTTTTCTTTACGGAGCTGTATAACGTCGTCAACAACATCCCCACGACCATCATCCTCATTCTGGCTTCCTACATCATGCGCCCCAGCGTCAAGACGATGATCTTCGCGATGTGCGTCATCAGCTGGGTGGGCCTGGCCCGGTTCATCCGAAACCTCGTCGTCATCATCCGCGACCAGGACTTCAACGTGGCGTCCAGGTGCCTGGGTTCCAGCGTGCCGAAGATCATCGTCAAAAACCTTTTGCCGCACATGGTGTCGGTCATCATGCTGCGCATGGCGCTGATGATCCCCGAGGCCATCGGCTCGGAGGTGTTTTTGACGTACATCGGCCTCGGTGTGCCGGTTGAGACGCCGTCGCTCGGCAACCTGATCAACACCGGCCGCGCGATGATGATGTCCCCGTCGCTTCGCTACCAGCTCATCTTCCCGGCGATCGTGCTGTCGATCATCACCATCTGCTTCTACCTCACGGGCAACTATTTCGCCGACGCCGCGGACCCGAAGAACCACGTGTAAGGAGGAAAAGGCATGGAAAACCAGGTATTGCTCTCCATTCAGAATCTCCATGTGAAATTCCGCCTTCGGGGCCAGGTGCTGCACGCGATCCGCGGCGTTTCGCTGGATATTTACAAAAACGAGTCCATCGCCATCGTGGGCGAGTCCGGCGCGGGCAAGTCCGTGCTGGTGAAGAACCTGAACGGTCTGCTGGACAAAAACGGCTGGCTCGACAGCGGCAGGATTCTTTACGCGGGCATGGACCTGGCCGCGTTCAAAACCGAAAAGGACTGGGCCAAGGTGCGCGGCAAGCACATCGCCATGGTCATGCAGGACCCCATGACCAGCCTGAACCCTTTGAAGACCATCGGCTGGCAGATCTGCGAGGCGCTGCGCTACAACCGGCAGATGAAGGGCGACAAGGCCCGCGCCCGCGCGCTGGAGCTTTTGAAGGACGTCGGCATCACCGAGCCCGAGCGCAGGTACCACCAGTACCCGCACGAGTTCTCCGGCGGCATGCGCCAGCGCGCCGTGATCGCCATCGCCCTGGCCTGTAACCCGAGAATCCTCATCTGCGACGAGCCGACCACGGCCCTGGACGTGACGATCCAGGCGCAGATTTTGAAGCTCATCAACGACCTGAAGGAAAAGTACGACCTGACGCTCGTGTACATCACCCACGATCTGGGCGTGGTGGCCAACGTGGCCGACCGCATCGCCGTGATGTACGCCGGGGACATCGTGGAGCTCGGCCTGTGCGACGAGGTGTTCTTTGACCCCAGGCACCCCTACACCTGGGCGCTTCTGTCGTCCCTGCCGCAGCTGGGCGTGAAAAAGGAGCCGCTGTACTCCATCAAGGGCACGCCGCCGAACCTCTTTCACCCGCTCCGGGGCGACGCGTTCGCGGCCCGAAACCCGCGCCCGCTCGCGATCGATTTTCTGCACCGGCCGCCCTATTTCGACGTCACCCCCACGCACCGCGCGAGGACCTGGCTTTTGGACCCGCGCGCGCCGGAGGTTTCGCCGCCCGACGCCATCCGAAACATCCGCGCGTTCTTTGAACCCGCGAGAACCTAGCGAAGAAAGACGCGAAGGGGTGTTTGAAAGCACATGAAGCAAGACAAAGTGATTCTGAGCGTTCGGAATATGCGCGTCGCCTTTGGCGCGGGCAAGCGGAGGTTTGAGGCCGTCAAGGGCGTGTCCTTTGACATCTACGAGGGCGAGACGTTCGGCCTGGCGGGCGAGTCGGGGTCCGGCAAGACGACCATCGGCCGCGCCATCATCCGCGTCAACCCCATGGCGGGCGGCGAGGTGCGCTTTTTGGGCAAGCGCATCAGCGGCCGGGTGCCCCGCCAGGTGGACCTGGAGGTCATCCGCGGCATCCAGATGATTTTCCAGGACCCCATGGCCTCGCTGAACGAAAGGGCCAAG
>CAZUIA010000041.1:0-7266 GCA_964620835.1 uncultured Oscillospiraceae bacterium | reverse complement strand
TGCCAGCCGCTTCCCGCACGAGTTTTCGGGCGGGCAGAGGCAGCGCATCGGCATTGCCCGCGCGCTGATCATGAACCCCAAGTTCATCGTCTGCGACGAGCCGATCTCCGCGCTCGACGTGTCCATTCGCGCGCAGGTCTTAAACCTGATGAGCGAGCTGCAAAAGAAGCGGGGGCTGACGTATCTGTTCATCGCGCACGACCTGTCGGTCATGCGCTTCATCACCGACCGCATCGCGATCATCCAAAAGGGCCTGATCGTCGAGCTGGCCGAGACGGAGACGCTCTTTCGCCACCCGCTGCACCCGTACACGCGCGCGCTGATCTCCGCCATCCCGGTGCCAAACCCGGTGGTGGAAAAGAAAAAGAAGCTGGAAGTTTACGACCCCTCCTGCCACGACTATTCGGTCGACAAGCCCGTGATGGAAGAGATCGAGCCGGGGCATTTCGTGCTGGGCAACAAGAAGGAGCTGGACGGGTACCGGGAGCGTTTGACGCGGCTTGGGAAATAGCGGGAGGGATTGGGAAGGATTGGGGGCGGCGGCACGCCGAAAGGGGGCCGCCGCCCTTTTGCCGTCAAGCAAACGCAGAGCGCGCGGGAAGGGTCGCGGGCCGTAAAGGCGGTTTGTTTTTTGGGCGGCGTCATGCGGGCGCCCTCGCTCGCGTGCGCGCGGGCATCGGGGAGGAACCCGCGCCGCACCGGTGTTGGGGGCGAAAAGGGGTGCGGCGCGGGGGTGCCGGCCTGTTTCCTTTTTAGCGGCTTGATGCCGCGGGAAAGGGCCTTCGGCGGCCAAAGGCTCTGCCTTTGGAAACCGCCGGGGACCCGTCCCCGGACCCCTTCTTTTTTGCGCGGGGGAGGCATGCGGCAGCTTTTGGGATGTCGCTGCGCCTGTGCAAGTTTTTTTCGCTTCCTTTCGTCACGCTTCCTCCACCGGCGCCAGCTTGTACGACAGCGTGAGCGTCGAATCGGGGCAGCGGCTGTAAAACGCGGCCTTGATGCGGTCCATCACCATGCGGCCTGTCTCATAATTGACCGACGGCAGCAGCAGCGCGAACTGCGAAGGGCTGTAGCGGGTGATCGTGTCGCCCTTCCGAAGGCTTGTGACCATGGAGGACAGCAGCTTTCGCATGGCGCTATCCAGCACCAGCGGATCGACCGCCCCGTCCGTGGGGGAGGAGAGCATCACGATCGCCAGGAACATGCCGGTGTGCAGGCGGGAAAAGTTGCGCATCAAAAGCTGGTAGATATCCTTGAAGATGACGTATTCGCACACGAACGCGCCGGCGGCCGCGCTCGGCTCCTTGAGCGCCTTGCGGATGCTGTCGATATCCATGCCCAGCGACTGGTCCGCGCGGATGATCTGCTTGTAAAAATTCTGAATTTTCTCCGGCGGCTGCATGCCCAGGTAGTTGTAGTGCAGGTTCGTCGCGTGGCGATACTGCGCGAGCGCCTCGTTGCTTCGGTTCAACCGCATCAGCGATTCCATGAGCGTCAAGTGCAGCGTCTCGTCAAACGCGTCCACGTCCAGCGCGCGGCGGCAGACGCGGACGATCCCCTCGTGGTCGTCGCTTTCCTTCATCAGGCGGATGCACAGCGAAACGGTGCGCAGGTACAGCGTGTGGTAGTACGCGCTTCGGGAAACGAACCACCCGTCCCCGCCGCCGTCCGCGTCCAGGTCGCCCGCGTACAGGCCGAGCGCCCTTTCAAACCGGGAAAGGACCGCCGGGGTCAAGGCCGTGGCGTGGGAAAGCTCGCGGCACAGGTCCTCAAACTCGAACAGATCGACGGTTACGGGCAGATCCCCGTTCCAGCGGTACGCGCCCCGGAGCGTGACGATGCACTTGCCCAGCGTTTCGTCAAACCTTGTCAGCGAGGCCCGCAGGCGGCTGATCAGGGTTTTGAGCGCGCTTTCGGGGTTTGTGCTGGTTTCCTCCGGCCAGAGCACCTCGTACAGGTCCGACGAGGCGACGACCTCCTCCTTGCGCAGGAGAAAATACTGAAGCATCAGCCGGCCCTTCTTGGAGGCGGCCAGGATGCCAGCCGCGCTCCTTCCGTCCACGACGATATCGAATTTCCCCAGCAGGTATACCTTGATGTCCGGCATGAAATCACCCTTTCTGCGAAGCCCTGTCACCCCATCCGCCGGCAGAGCAGGTCGGGGTTGGTCGCGTACAAAAGCGCGTTTTCGCGGGAGATGCGCTTTTGCTGGTAGAGCCGAAGGATATCCGCGTCCATCGTGACCATGCCTTCCGAAGCGCCGGCGTAGATCACGTTGTCCATCTGGTGCACCTTGCCCTCCCGGATCATGTTTTGAATCGCGCTGTTGACGATCATGATCTCAAACGCCGCGGCGAGGCCCCCGCCCAGGGCCGGGATCAATTGCTGCGAGACGACCGCCTGCAACACCAGCGAAAGCTGCACGCGCACCTGCTGCTGCTGGCCGGCCGGGAACACGTCCAGAATCCGGTCGATCGTCTTGGCCGCGCCCACGGTGTGCAGCGTGCTCAGGATAAGCTGGCCCGTCTCCGCGGCCGTGAGCGCGGCCTGGATGGCCTCAAAGTCGCGCATCTCCCCGAGCAAAATGACGTTTGGCGCCTGGCGCAGCGCGGCGCGCAGGGCATGGGCGTAGCTCTCCGTGTCCTGGCGGATCTCCCGCTGGCTGACGATCGACCGCTTGTGCGGGTGCAGGTACTCGATCGGGTCCTCCAGCGTGATGATGTGGTCCGCGCGCTCCTCGTTGATCTTGTCGATCAGGCAGGCCAGCGTGGTCGATTTGCCGCTGCCGGCCGGGCCGGTGACGAGGAGGATGCCGCGCCTTTTTCGGTGCAGGTTGATCACCACGTCGGGGATGTTCAGGCGCTTCGGGTCCGGCAGGCCGACCGCCACCACCCGGATGACCGCGGCCAGCGAGCCGCGCTGCCTGTACGCGTTCAGGCGAAAGCGGCCCAGGTTTTTAACGGAAAAGGAAAAGTCGTCGTCGCCCGTTTCCAGCAGGCGGTCCATGGGCCGGTCGGAATCGATGCGGTAGATTTCGCGAAGCAGGGCCTCGCACGCCTCGGGGGAGAGCCGCTCGCGCGAGATGGGGGTGACCGCCCCGCCAAGCTTCAGGGAAATGTAATACCCCGGCACAATGAAGATGTCGGCCGCCGCCTTCTCGACCGCCTGGGAAAGCACCCATTCCAGATCCAAACAAGAGGCCCCCTTTTTTGGAGAATCAAAGTTGCCCAAGCGGCTGCTGCGGGCCGGGGAGGGCCGCGCCGTCCGGCTCCCAGGGCGCGACGTTCACCAGCTCGTGCAGCGCCGTTTCATAGCGGGGAAAGGCGCCCGGGCCAAGCGGGCGGACGGCGACGCGCAGCTGCTGCGAGGCGCTCACCTCCACGGAAAAGGAGACGGTCAGATCGTCCGCCACCTGGGCGGAGGAAAGCCGCTCGGGCAGCGCGCGGACATAGGCCCGGTAGGCGTCCGTCTCCCCAGGCGCGCGAAGGAGCGCCTCGTCGATTTCGCACAGCGTGCGCTCGGCCTCGGCCACGGCCGCGTAGTACCGCGTGACCTGGGCGAGGCGGCGGGCGGCCAGCGTTCGGCTCGCGCGCGCGCTGGAAAAGGAAAGAACGCCCAGCACGGTCAGGCACAGCACCACGAGGATCATCAGGATGGACGACGCGCCCACGCCCATCCGGTAGGCGGGCTGTCTGTTCATCGGGTCCCTCCTTCAGGCCGGTATCTGGCGATGGGCAGCCTCAGCACCTCGGTATCCCCGTCCAAGACGGTCAGCTCGTACGCGTCCAGCGTGCCGGACGGGCCCGCCCGCGCCCCGCCCGTGAGCGAAAGCCGGACCGCGCGGCCGCGCGCGGCGTCTGTTTTCACAAACCCCGCCCCAACGGCTTCAAACCCCTCGGCCCGAAAGAACGCTTCGCCCGAAAGCCCGCTGGCGAAAAAGCGGTCGGCAAGGTCCTCGGCCATCAGGGTGAGGGCGCTGTCCGCCTCCGCGCGCACGCTCTGGTCGTGCGCGGCCACGAACAGCTCCAGGATGACCGCGGTGGAAAGCGAAAAGAAAAACAGCACGATGACCAGCTCCAGCAGCAGCATGTTCGGCTGGGTTGCCCTTTTCACGGCAAGGTCACCTCCTGTCCGCCGCGCAGCGCCACGCAAAGCGTCTGTTCGGCGCCGTCCGGCGCCGCGGCCGTCAGGCGCACAAGGCGCCCCTCGACCGCCATAGAAAAGCCGGCCACCTCCGTCAGGCGCTGGCCCGCCTCGGGATCAAACGCCATGTCCTCGGGCAGGTAGTACAGCTCATACAGCGCGCCGTCCCGGTGGTAGATGCTCGTCACGGCCGGGCCGTCCTCGGTTTGCTCCGTCAGGGAAAGCACCGTCACGCCGTCCGCCGTTTCAAGCATGACGCCGTCGCGGCACGCGGGGCTTCGCAGCTTGCCCGCCACATACCCAAGCGACGTGCGCGTCTGAAAGGCCGCGTCCCCCCTGTGAACGACGCGCCGGTACCCGTCCGCGCCGATGACCACGATCAGAAGCGACAAAAGCGCGAACAGGCCCAGCAGCGAAAAGGTGAACAGTCCGCCGATTCTGTGCTCCGGCCCGGCTTGCCCGTGCGGTCTGTTCATGTGGCGCTCTCTCCTTTTGACAACACCAGGATCTGCGGCATCACGCTGTCGGCGAAGATGTCGTACACGACGACGAACCTTTTTTCGTCCACCACCACGCCGTAACGGTCCTTGATTTCCCAAAGCGTGGCCGGGTAGACGCCCTCGGTCGCGTAGGCGCTGACGGCCGCGTTGAAAAGGGCGGTCTCCAGCAGCTCGGCCTGGCGGCGGTCGGCCGTTTGGGCAAAGCCACCCAGCAGCATCAGGTACAGCCAAAGCAGCGCAAGAAGCACAGCCATCAGGGCGGAAAAGCCCTTCAGGCGCGCCGGAGGCCCTTGCGTAAGGCGCACAAAACCCCTCCTAGCCGTCACAGAATCGAGGACATGATGCTGGAAAGCGGCAGCATGACCGAAAGCAGAATGCCGCCGATGACCACCGACAAAAGCGCCACCAGCGACGGCTCGATGAGGCTGACCAGGCGGCGGATGCCGTCGTCGATCTGTTCTTCGTAGATGTCGGCCAGGCGGCCCATGACGTGGTCCATCTGCCCGGCATAGAAGCCCACCTGGATCATCTTGTTGTAGATCGGCTCAAACAGCCCCGCGTCCGCGATCGCCTGGGGCAGGCTCACGCCCTCCTCGGCGATGGCGCGGGCGCACCTGGACACCTTTTCGCGCGTCCTTTCGTCCGCGAGCACGCCCGGCGTCAGCGCGATCGCCTCGCCGATGGGGAAGCCCGCCGTCATCATCATCGACAGCACCGACGCGAACCGGCCGGACGAGGTCATCTCCATCACGCGGCGCACCGGCGGGAACAGGCGGCCCAAAAGGCGCGCCATGTCCCTGCGCTTTCCCGCCCTGGACAGCAAAAAGCCGAGCAGCAGCAGCAAAAGGACGGCCGCGATCACCCAGAGCACCGCGCGGCCCGTGATCACGCCAAAGCGCATCACCGCGGTCATGGGCGCGCTCATCTGGGTGCCGAGGTTTCGAAACACCCTCTCAAAGATCGGCAGCACCCTCGTCACCAGCACGCCGACGACCACGGCCATCATCAGCACCAGGACGATGGGGTAGGTGATTGCGCCGCGCACGGACGCGCGGATCTTGGCCTCGCGCGCGTAGTGGGCCGAAAGGGCCGCCATCACGTCGTCGAGCTTGCCGGCCGCCTCGCCGATTTTGACCATGTGCGAAAGGTACGGCGGAAACACCCCCGCGTCCGCCACGGCCCGGTGAAGGGACCCGGTCTCCTTCACCGACCGGTCGAGCGCGGAAAAGACGCCCCGGTAGCGCGTGTCCCGGTAATTGTCGCACAGCGCTTCCACGCCGTCGCGCAGCGGGATACCGCTTTTGAGGAGCAGCGCCACCTGTTCGCAGAACATGGCGGTCTCCTCGGGCGAAAGAAATCTTTTGTTTGCCGCGTCGTTCACGGGGGATGCCCTCCTGTCTTTGTCGGGCCGGCCGTCAGTAGATGCGCTCGGCCAGGTAGTCGGACTGCTTGTAGTCAATCAAGGGAAACGTCGCGTCCATCAGTACCTCGGCGCCGTCGATGAGGGCGATGTTCCAGGCGTGGTATTGGTTCGTGGGAAGGAGCGTGCCGATCACGTGCTTGGCGGGAATGCCCTGCACGCGCAGCATGCACGCCAGAAGCGCCGCGTAATCAAAGCAGACGCCCATGCCCGTCAAAAGCGTCTCGTCCACGTTGGGCAGGTAGCCTGTGCGCTGCGCAACGGTCATGGCCTTGATATAGTCGTACAGGACGTGGGTGCTGACGTATTCGTAAATCTTTTTCGCCTTTTCGCCGTCGTCGGTCAGGCCTTCGCACAGCTCGTAGGACTTTGCAACCGCGGCGGAAAGGGGGGTATACATCACATACTGGTTGGGGCACAAAAACGCGAGGGAGGGGTCGGGCATGTTCACGTGAAGGGTGGTGGAGTACACGTAGGCATACCTGTTTTTTTCGATGTTCTGCAGCACGGCCACCTTGTAGCTGCCATTGCCATAGGGGAACGAGAAGGCCTCAAACTCGCCGTTGCCGTTCAGGTCGTACTGGGCCTTAACCCCGTTGGGCGCCGTGACCAGCACCTTCAGCCGCTTTTTGCTGCCCGCGTGCTTGATCAGAAAATAGCCCTGGTCCTTGTTTCCCGTGTCGATCGTGACCTTTCCATTTTTGGTTTGCTTGTCGGTCGTTTCTGAAAAAACGGCCGCCCTGGCGCCGATGACCAGCAGGAGCAAAAGAAGCAGGGCAAGCGCGAGGCAACCGCCCGCCGCGAGGCGTTTTCTGCGTCCGTCGGTCCTTTGCATGGCATCCATCCCATCCGCACGTAACCGCGCAGCAGCTATCGTTCCCTATTATTCTAGCAGGATATCCCAAATAAGTTACATTGTACCAAATATGTGACAAAAAGCAAGACGCCGATTTGACAAAAACCCCGGGATGTTGACAAATGCCCGGGAGAGAACGGGGCTGCCGCGCAAGCGCGTGCGGCCGCCCTTGATCCCGACCGGAGCCTATCCCGGGCGCCTTCTGATGGTTGCGCGCCAAAACAACAAAGGGGCCGCCGCAGCAGCCCCACAGGCCGTTGACAAACTGAGGTTTGTCAACGGGAAAGGATTCGGCCTGAAATCCTGCGGGATTTCCGGGCGGCCTCAGGCAGAAAGGACAGATTCCGCCG
>CAZUIA010000040.1:0-16325 GCA_964620835.1 uncultured Oscillospiraceae bacterium | reverse complement strand
CCTGCCTGCCCGCCTGGCGCGCGGCGCTTCGCCCGGGCGGCGTGCTCGCGCTCAGTTGGAACACGCTGGTCTTTTCCAGGGACAACATGGTGAAGGCGCTGGAAAACGGCGGCTTTGTCCCGCTTCTAGACCCGCCGTACGACGCCTTTAGGCACCGGGTGGACGCCTCGATCCTGCGGGACATCGCCGTCGCCGTTTGCAAGCCGTAACAATTGACGCATTTTTCGCAGGGTGCTATACTAAAACACATCCACAGGCCATATAAAATGGGTAAGGATAAGCCGGCAAAGGCAGTGCTGGCCCTGACAAATGCAGGAGGACAGAGTATGACGAACAAGCTCGACGAAGCCGTCAGCGCGCTGCGCGGCGATGTGATCGAAACGCTCCAGCGGTGGATCCGCATTCCCAGCGAGGAGCGCCCCGCGGAGGAAGGCGCGCCGTTTGGACGGCCGCTGCGTCAGATGCTGACCGTCGCGCTTGAGGACGCCAGGCGTCTGGGCATGCGCGTGCGCGATTTTGACGGCTACATCGGCGACGCGGAGATGGGCGAGGGCGACGAAACGATGGGCATCCTGGCCCACCTGGACGTCGTGCCCGCGGGCGAGGGGTGGCAGGAGGATCCGTTTGGCGGCGAAATCATCGACGGAAAGCTGTACGGCCGCGGGACGACCGACGACAAGGGCCCGGCCGTGGCGGCGCTGTTTGCGATGAAGGCCGTGCTGAACGCGGGGCTTGTCCCGAAAAAGAAGGTGCGCCTCATTCTCGGCTGCGATGAGGAAAGCGGCTGGGATGATATCAAGCACTACAAAAAGCACGCCCAAATGCCGGACTTCGGCTTTTCGCCGGACGCGGAGTACCCGGTGATCAACACCGAAAAGGGCATCGAGCATCTCCGCCTGACGGCGAAGCTTTCGGGCGAAGCGGGCGCGGCGATCCCGGTCTTTCGCGTGACGGCGGGCGAGCGGCCGAACGTGATCCCCGGCCTTGCCGTGGCCGAAATCGGCGGCGATCTTGCGCGAATTCAGGAAAAACTTTCGCAAACCGGCCTTCAGGTGGAGGCGAGGCCGCTTGCAAACGGGCGCATCCAGCTTGTCTCCACCGGCGTCACGGGCCACGCGGCCATGCCGCACCTTGGCAAGAACGCGGCGGGGCAGCTTCTGCTTTCGCTCAAGGCGCTGGGCGCGGGCGGATCAAGCCGGGCGTTCCTTGAAAAGCTCGCCGACGGCGTGGGCATGGACTACACCGGAAAGGGCCTGGGCGTGGACGGGAGCGACGCCATCTCCGGGCCGCTGACGATGAACCTGGGCGTGCTGCGCGTGACAGAGGACAGCGCCATGGCCATGCTCGACATCCGCCACCCGGTGCTGATGGACGGCGGGATGATCCAAAGGATCATCGGCCTTCGCGTCAAGGAGGCCGGCATCACCGTCGAGGTCATGGAGCACAAGGCACCCCTGCACGTGCCGGCCGAAAGCGAGATCGTCCGCTCGCTTCTGTCGGTCTACCACGACGTCACGGGGCTTGAGCCGCACACCATCGCCATCGGCGGCGGAACGTACGCCCGTTCGATGGACAACTGCGTGGCGTTTGGCTGCACCTTCCCCGGGCAAAAGGAGCTGGCGCACCAGGCGGACGAGCACTTTGAGCTGGACAGCCTGATGCTGAACGTGCGGGTGTTCGCCCACGCCATCGCGCGGCTTGCCTGCTGAAACGATGGTGCAGATCTACTTTTACAAAAAGAATTTTGACGCGCAAAAGGCCGAGCGATGGTTCCGCGAGCGGCGCGTCCCGGTGCAGATGGTGGACCTGAGCCGCGTCAAGCCCGGACGGCGCGAGCTGGAGGCGGTCAGGGCGCGCGTCGGCCTTTGTGCGATGATCGACAAGGACGGCGCGGCCTGGAAGGAATGCCCCGCACGCTACGCTTCGGGCGAGGACATGATCTTTTCCGCGCTGCTTGAGGACCCAAGGCGGCTGAAAACGCCCATCGTGCGCGACGGAAGCCGCGCGACCGTGGGCTTTTCGCCCGAAGTGTGGGCAACCTGGGTGCCCTAGATCGGCTTGGCGCGCCGATACGCCGCGAAGCCCCGCCTAAAACCGCTGCCGCGCAGACATTGGGGGGCCTGCCCCCCGGAAAAGAGGGGACCCATGAAAAGAAAGCTGATCTCGCTCCTCCTGGCGCTTTTGCTTTGGCTGCCCGCCGTTTCGCTCGCCGCGCCCGTGGGCGGCCTGGCCGCCACGCAGCCGCCAGCCGAAGCGGCGCCCGAACCGGGCGAGACGCAAGCGCCGGGCAAGGCGCCGGACCCGGACGCGGCCTTTCGGCTGCTGGACGAGGTCTATTCCCTCAGCGACCCGGAGGAACAGATCCAAAGGGTGTTTGAGGCGGCGAAGGCCGCGCCCGGCGACGCAGACGTGCTGATCAACTGCGCGCAGATTCTGTTTTACCTCGATAGCGAGGGGAAGCACCTTGATCAGTGCGAGCAATGGCTGCGCGAGGCGCTCAAGGTCGCCAAGGGCGGACAGCGCACGTCCGCGCTGCAGCTCCTGGCCGAGCAGCTCGTCTATCAGGACCGGACCGACGAGGCCGCCGCGCTGATTCGCGGCGCGCTTGAGGAAACGCCCCGAGACGAGCTGCTGCAGACCACGTATGCCACGGTGCTCTATTACGGGGGGAAGAACGAAGAGGCGATCGCCTACCTGGAGGAGCTTTTGGAGGACGCGCCCCGGAACATGGAGGCGGCGCGCCTTCGCGCGGCGGTGCTGCTGAGCGAAGCCCGCTTTGACGACGCGATGACGGCGTACAAGCAGATCGGCCGCGAATGGCCGGAATACCTGGACGGGATGTACGGCGAATACCAGGTGTATGTGGCCTCCGGCCAGTTTGACCGCGGCCTTCGCACGATGGACGAGCTGATCCGAAACGGCGGGGAATACGGCCTGTGGCTGGAGCGCGCGCGCATCCGCCTTTGGAAGATGTACGACCCCGAGGGCGCGCTATCCGAAGCCGAGGCGCTGCTTCGGTCCGACCCAGGCTGGATCGACGCGGGCGTCGTCAAGATCGGATCGCTTCTGATGCTCAAGGAAAACGACAGGGCCAAGCAGGCCGCCGATGAGATCGCCAAGGAGGACGCCGACTATGCCGACCTGCTGCGCGGCGTCGTCGCGATGAACGACGACAGGTGGCAGGACGCGGATACGCTGCTGAAAAGCCTTTCCGCGCGCCTTCCGCAGATGTACCAGGCCGAGAAAAACCGCGCGATCATCCGCCTGATGGCCTATGACGACCCGGAAGGCGCGCTTTTGAGGCTATCCAAGGCGTTTGAGGTGGACGAAAGCTGGCAGGACGGCGATATGTTCGTCCAGCTCGGCCACGTCTACCGCCGGCAGGGAAAGCTGCTGGAGGCCGCGCGCGCCTATGCCGCCGCCGACGCCAAGCTCTTTGACGACCCGGGCGCGCTGTACGCCCTGGTCATGGCCTGTGTGGACGCCGGGCGGGAGCAGGACATGCTGGACATGCTCGCGGAGATGGAGCGCAAATACCCCGGGTGGTATGAAACCATGCTGGCGCGCACGCTGGTCGAGGATATCCTGGATCATCGGGAGGAAGCGGTCCAGGCGTTTGACGCGATGAAGCAAAAGTTCCCCTTCGCGGCGAATGACCTCACGGGGCTGGAGGGCGCGCTGCGCGCCCGCGCGGGCCTGGAGGGGGCGTCGGAGCTGGTGAAAACCTGGCTTTCCGGCCTTGAGGAGCCGGGTGCCGAGGACGTCGAGGCCTATGCCTACGCGCTGCTGTGCGAGGGCGACCTGAAGGGCGCCAGGGAAGCGCTGGAAAAGGCCGAGGCCCTGGTGCCCGAAGCCGCGCCCGAAAACACTTCCAAGATTGCCGACGCATGGATCATGATTGAAACGTGCCGCGCCGAGCTGCTGCTTGCCGAGGGAGACCTCGCGGGCTGCGTCGCCGCGCTGGAAAAGGCCGCGTCGTACGGCTGGCCGGTTTGGTCGCTGGCGGTGTATCCCGCGTTTCAAGAGGTCTATGCTTCCCAAGCGTACCAGGCGCTGCTTGACACGCTGCCCGCGCAGCCGGCCGAGTGGGACCTGTCGCAGATGCCGAAAATTCCGTGATGCAAAAGCGCTTCGCGCGCAGCCCATAGCACGCGATGCGGCCTTTTCCGAAAAAGGCGGGCGCTTTCCCCCGGTTTGCGCGCGCCGCGACCCGGCGGCGTTGCCGCACGCGATCCAGGAGAAAAACCATGATCAAACGACGCACGGCGTTCATCCTGTGCCTGGCCCTGATGCTTCTTTCGCAATCCGCCCTGGCGGCAAGCTTCAGCTTTCCCTATGCGGGCGCGCGCCTGAGCGCGCCCGAAGGCTGGACGGTGCTGACGCCTGAAACGCTGGAGGATCAGGCGGATCTGCTGCGCGCGCTGGGCGCGGACCTTGAGACGCTGCGCGCCGACTACGCGGCCAGCGGCGTGGTCTTTGAGGCGTTTTTGCCCGGCGGGGCGCAGGTGAGCCTTTCGGTGGTGCAAAACGAGCGGACCGAGGCGTGGGGGTCGGCCGCGCACATGACCCAGGCCCAGACGGACGCGTTTTTAGAGGCGTACCGGCACGCGCCGTACGCGAACGTCTCCTGGGTTTCGGACCTGCCCGGGTATTTGCGCTGCGAGTGGACGATGCAGGCGGGCGGAAGGCCCGTCGCCTTCGCGCGGCTTTTGACGGTGCGAAAGGGCGCGCTGTATATGCTGACGGCGGCGGGGGCGGATATGCCCTTTGCCGCGCTGCACGCGGCAAACCGGGAGGTGCTCGGCGCGCTTTCGTTCCTCGATACGGATGTGTCCTTGCAAGGGGACGAGCGAAAGGCGCAGCTTCCGCGGCCCGTGGCGGACGACGGCGCCGTCACCCCCCTTTCGCTGGTGGATTTCACCGGCGTTTCGGAAGCGGATACCACCGTCCTGTCACTCAAGACCCTGCCAAACGCGGAGGTCTTTCTCAAGACGGCGACCGATACGCTGCGCGGACGCGCGGACGCCTCCGGCCTGCACAGCTTTGCGCTGAGCACCAAGCGGGAAACGACGTACGCCTACACCCTCACGGCCAAGGCCGAGGGCCGGGCGGAAAGCCGCATGGACATCGAGATCCTTCGGCAATTGACCGGCGAGGCGCGCCAGGCCGCGTACCGCAAGACCGCGCGCGCCATCGAGGCGTACGGGTATGAGGAGCTCTGTCAGCGGCCAAAGGATTTTGCGGGCAGCGCGGTGACGTTTCGCGGCAGGGTGGCTGAAATCGGCGACCTGAACGGGTTTCCCTGCGCGCTGGTGTACACGTCCAATCCGGGCACCGGCGTCTGGCGAAACCCCGTCTTTGTGGTGCTCACCGAGCCGCTCCCGCTTGAAGCCGGCGATGTGCGCACCGTGTACGGCGACCTGAGGGGCGATTTGGCCCCGTATGACGGCGGCGGCGATGCGCCGGGAAGCATTCCGGTGGTCGTGTGCCAAAGCCTTTTGAACTGAGCCAACGTTATAGGGGAAGAAGCATGAAACGAATCATCGCGCTGCTGGTTTTCCTTTTCTGCCTGCCGCCGTATTCGGCCGGCGCGCAGGAGAGCGACGCCTACACGGACATCACGCTTTCGGACATCGGCCTTGCGTCGGTCTACCCGTCCGGCTGGGCGCTGGTCACGCCGGACACGGCGGCCCGGCACGCCGCGCTCTTTGACGGCCAGGCGGACCCGGCCGCGGAAATGCGGGCCAGGAACGTCTATGCGCTGGCCGTGTCGCCGTCCGGCGATGCGCGGCTTTCCTTTATCGCCGAGCCGGGCGATGAGACGGCCCGGCTCTATGCGGACATTGACCGCTACACCCCGGCCATGCGCACGGCCATCAAAAACGACTTCCTGGACAAGGAAGCCTGGGCGCTGACCGGATACCGCTATGCCCAGGCGGAATGGACGAACCGCTCGTCCGAGGGGCGCCTGCTCCATCTTTCGTACACCGTGCGCTATGGCGAGGAAACCGTGGCCCGGGGCCGGCAGGTGTACACCATCCGAAACGCTCTGGCGTTCACGATCGACCTGAAGGTGACGGGCCGCGCGGTCACAAGCGCGGAGGAAGCCCTCCTCGCCGCCGTCGTCAAGCGAACCGTGTTCCCCGTGTGTGAGGACATGCCCCTTTTGCCCGTGGGGCTGACGGTGACGAGCCACGTGCCCGAGGAGACGAACCAGGCCGCGCTGTCGGTGCGCGGCACCACGACCAAGGGCGCTCTGGTATCCGCCTACTGGCAGGGCGAGACGGGCGATCCCCTGGAGGCCGCTCAGGCGACCGCGGGGGCCAGCGGTTCGTTTCGGCTGGACGTGACCGTGCCGGAGACGGGCGAATGGCGGCTCTTGCTGGCGTCGTCGTTGGAAGGGTTTGCGGACTGTCAGGCCGCGTACTGGGTGAGCTATGACACCAAACGGCTGCCCGTGTCCTTCACCTCGCTGCCCAGCGGGGATGTGTACGACGCGCAGATCATCGTCTCCGGCAAGACGCTGCCGGGCGTGACCGTGCAGTGCATGGAGGGAGACAAGAACCTCAAGGCCGTCACCGGCTCAAACGGCGTCTTTTCCTTCAAGCTGGACCGGGGCGCCACGGGCGACCGCAGCGCGGTGCTGTCGCTGACGAAAAAGAACTATCCCGATCGCCGGGTCGACATTTCGTTCAACCGAAAGTGGCACATGGAGGATTACGTCCAGTACATCTCGGGGCAGGTGCAGCCGCTTTCCTACCGGAATCTATCTGAAAACGCCGCGAAATACGTCGGCAGGCTGGTCCAATACACCGGCCAGGTGATCGACGTTTCCCAAGCGGGAAACAGGCAGTATGTGCAGCTGGGCATGAAGCCCACGAAGGACGGCAAGTTTTCGGAAATGCTTGTGGCCGTCGCCGAGGGCATGGACGCTCCGCTTTCCCCGGGAGACAGCGCGACGCTGTATGTCGAGGTGACGGAGGAGGTCTACGGCTTTCCCTCCCTGACGGAGGACGGGGACGAGGTGGAGCTGCGGTTGCCTTCGGTCAAGCTGATCGCGTACCAGAAAAACGGTTGAGCGGGGCTTTAAAGGCTTTTCATGGACAGACGCGCCGGGCGCCGGACACCGCTATGCGCTCGGCCCTTTTCGCGGGGGCCATCCCCTCGCGCTTCATGCAGGGCTCTTGCGCCATTTGCGGGTTTCCAGGGAAGCGGGTCGTTCCCCCGCCGCTTTGACCGCGCTCCCTTTTTCCGTGGCACGGCTCAGGCACACATCCCCTTCGGTGGCGGATGTTGACGAACGCTTGCTTTTCAATGCTCCGTGTTGTATAATGATTTAGATCAAGTATTTGGGGAAGGGAGGCCGAACCATGAAGCTGATCATCGCTATTGTGCAGGATGAGGATGCTTCCCGGCTGGTAAGCAGTCTGATGAACGAGGGGTACAGCGTCACGAAACTGGCCACCACAGGCGGCTTCCTTCGCGCGGGCAATACCACCTTGCTGCTGGGCGTTGAGGACGACCGATTCCAGGGCGCGCTCAGCGTCATCGAGCGCATCTGCAAGAGCCGCAAACAAATCGCCACATCGCCGTCTCCGGTCGCCGGAACAAGCGGCGTATACGTGCCGTATCCCATTGAGGTTATGGTCGGCGGCGCGACGGTGTTTGTGATGAATGTAGAGCAGTTTGTCAAGTACTGACAAGCCCATGCGTTTGACGGATTTTCTTGAACGGGGCGCGGCGGTCAGGGGCCTTCGCGAGGCTTTCTTGGCCGGCGCGCCTCCGCACGCCGCGCTGCTCACCGGCCCGGCGGGGGTCGGCAAGCGGACGCTGTCGGCGCTGCTTGCAAACAGCCTGCACTGCGCGGGCGGGGAAAAGCCGTGCGGGGTGTGCCCGCCGTGCAGGCGCTTTCTGTCCGGCAGCCATCCGGACGCGCACCACCTCAAAGAGCAAAAGCGCATCGGCGTGGACGCGGTGCGCGGCTTGACCGCTTCGCTGTCCGCGGCCGCGTATGAAGGCGGCTGGCGCACGGTGCGCATCGACTGCGCGGGCGCCATGACATCGCAGGCGCAAAACAGCCTGCTCAAAACGCTGGAGGAGCCGCCGCCAAGGACGGTCTTTTTGCTGACAGCCGTCAGCGCGTCGCAGCTTTTGCCGACGGTCCGGTCCAGGTGCAGCGCGGTGCCCGTGCCGCCCTTGACCGACGACAAAGTGGAGCAGGCCCTGACGGCGCGCGGCGTGGACCCGGCGCGCGCGGCCGAGCTTTCGCGCCTTTCGGGCGGCAGCGTCGGGCTGGCGCTGTCCTTGCACGAGGACGACGGATTTTGGGCGCTTCGCGGCCGCGTATACGGCGCAATGGAAGGCATTCGCCGTTCGTCTGATGCGGTGGAGGCGCTTTTTGCGCTGAAGGATGAAAAGGAGGACGCGGGCCGCGTCTGCGATTTGCTGGAGCACGCGCTGCGCGGCGCGCTGCTTCAAAAGCTGTCCGGCCGCGCCGATGGGGTCGAAGAAGGGTTTTCGCGGGCGCTTTTGCGCGCGGATGCCCGTTCGCTCGTGACGCTGCTTGAAAAAGTTTCGCTGATGCGCCGGATGCTTTTGAGCAATGTGCCTTGGCAGGCGGCGCTTGAACGGTTTGTACTCGATTACGCGGAGGAATCGATCCGATGGCAACAGTGATTGGCGTCCGGTTCAAAAAGCCGGGCAAGGTGTATTATTTTGATCCCGGCGAGTGGACGCCCGAAGCGGGCGACACGGTCGTCGTGGAGACGGTGCGCGGCATGGAGCTTGGGCAGTGCGCCGCGCCGCCCGGCGAGGTGCCGGATGAGGAGATCATTCCCCCGCTTCGCAAGGTGGTCCGCATCGCGACGGAAGCGGACCTGAAGCAGGTGGAAAAGAACCGGGAAAACGAGCGCAACGCGTATACGATCTGCCAGGAAAAAATCATCGCGCACAAGATTGAGATGAAGCTGGTGGATGTCGAATACGCGTTTGACAACAGCAAGATCGTCTTTTATTTCACCGCCAACGGGCGCGTGGACTTTCGCTCTCTGGTGAAGGACCTCGCCTCCGTGTTCAAAACGCGCATCGAGCTTCGGCAGATCGGTGTGCGCGACGAGGCGAAGATGCTCGGCGGCCTCGGCCCCTGCGGGCGGCCGATCTGCTGCGGCACGTTCCTGGGCGACTTTCAGCCCGTGTCCATCAAGATGGCGAAGGAGCAAAACCTTTCGCTCAACCCGACGAAGATTTCCGGCCTGTGCGGCCGCCTGATGTGCTGCCTAAAATACGAGCAGGAGAATTACGAGGAAGCGCGCAAGAAACTGCCGCGGGTCGGCAAGGACGTGATGACGCCGGACGGCCGCGGCCATGTGATCGACATCAACGTGCTCAAGCAGACGGCCAAGGTGCGCGTTGCGGCAGGGGATGGGACGGAAATTCGGGAATACGGCGCCGCGGACCTGCAGCGCATCGCGCCGCCGGAGCCGGTCAAAAAGCCGCAGGGCAAGAAAAAGCCCGAGGCGGAGGTGGAGGCCGAGTTGGAGCCGGATTTTGATCTGGACCTTGAGCTGGATCTCGCCCTTGACCTGGATGGCGTGGACATCGAGCCGCCCGAACCGGAGGCGTAAGAAAGCGGGCGCATGGAGGGCTTGTCCCCAGGGCTTGGGGCAATCCCGCCCATGCGCCTTTTTCTTTCGAAACTTTAGCGCGCGGCCCGCTGCCGGGCTTTCGCGCGGGATACAGGGGAGGATTGCCGTGGACTACATCCAAACCAACAAGGCCGCGTGGGAGGAGGCGTTTGACCGCCGCAAGCCGCGCTGGGGCGAGGACGTCCCGGAAAGGCTCCTGCGCGAGAAGCTCCCCTTTTTGCACCCGGATCTGGCGGCCGAGCTTTCGCAGCTCGACCTTTTGGGTAAGCATGCCGCGCAGTTTTGCTGCAACAACGGCCGCGAGCTGCTCTCGCTGATGCGGCTGGGCCCGGCAAGCGGCACCGGCTTTGACCTTGCGGACAATATCGTCTCCCAAGCCAGGGACATTGCCAAAAGGGCGGGCATCCAAAACTGCGAATTTGTCGCCGTAAACCTTCTTGATATCCCAGACACCTACCGCGACCGCTTTGATTTGATCCTTTTCACCATCGGCGGTCTGGCCTGGTTTGAGGATCTGGCGCCGGTTTTTGCAAAGGCCTCCCAATGCCTGCGGGAAAACGGCACGCTGTGCGTCCATGATGCGCACCCGTTCTTCAACATGCTGCCCATGCCCGGGGAGGATTGTTTTGATAGCGCGGGCGCGCCCATCCCCGCGTATTCCTATTTCAAGGCCGACCCATGGGTGGAAACCCATGGGATGTCGTATATGACCGGGCGCTACGCGTCCAAGCCGTTCATCAGCTTTTCGCACACCATGGGGGATCTCATCACGTCTGTGGCGCAAAGCGGCCTGTGCGTGACAAAGCTGCGCGAATTTGACCGCGACGTGGGCATGACGGATGTGTACGACGGAAAGGGCGTGCCCCTATCCTATCTGCTGACGGCGCGAAAGCGCTGACTTTTCATAAGGAGTGAACGCATGCTGCGAATCGGTTCCCATATCTCCTCGGCCAAGGGCTATGCGGCCATGGGCCATACCGCGCGGCGGATCGGCGCGACCACCTTCGCGTTCTTTTTGCGAAACCCGCGGGGTGGAAACGCCAAAGCGCTGGACGAAAAGGACGTGGCCGTGTTTCTTGGCATGGTGGCGGAGGACCGCCTCGGCCCGCTCGTGGCGCACGCGCCGTACACCATGAACGCGTGCTCGCAAAAGGAAAATATCCGCGAGTTTTCGCGGATGGTCATGGACGAGGACCTGAAGCGGCTTGCCTACACGCCCGGAAATTATTATAATTTTCACCCGGGCGGCGCGGGCGGTCAGGACAAGGAGACCTGCTTTGACCTGATCGCGGACCAGCTCAACCGGTTTTTGACGGCGGACATGCAAACGGTGGTCCTGCTGGAAACCATGTCCGGCAAGGGCAGCGAAATCGGCGGCTCGTTTGAGGAGCTGCGCGAGGTCCTCGGCCGCGTGGAGCGGACGGAGAAGGTGGGCGTATGCCTGGACACCTGCCATGTGTGGGATGCCGGGTATGATATCGTTTCCGACCTCGACGGCGTGCTGACCCGGTTTGACCGCGCGATCGGCCTTGAGCGCCTGCGCGCCGTGCATGTCAATGACAGCAAAAACCCGCTGGGCAGCCGCAAGGACCGACACGCCAAGCTGGGCGAGGGGGAGATCGGGCTTTCGGCCATCGTGCGCGTGATCAACCACGAGGCCCTGCGCGGCCTTCCGTTCGTATTGGAAACGCCCAACGACGAGGCGGGCTGGGCGCGGGAAATCGCGCTGCTCAAGGAGCGCTATCGGGGGGATTGACCGCTTGGGACGGCTACACGGCGCCCGCGCCTTTCCTTTCCGCCCGCTTCGAGCAAATTTTAAAAAAGAAGCGCATAGGTTTGCGAGAGATTTTGCCACCTCGCTGCGTCAAAGAGGCGTAGCAGCGCTACACTACGCGGACGAGACAGCGCGAGGCGGCAAAAGATCCGCAAGGATATGTGTTCTGTTTTTGAAATTTCGCTACTCCCCCGGCCCTTCCCAGCGGCACTGCGCCATGTCCACACGCCCGTCCGGCAAAAACTTTACGCCCTCGCTGCGCAGCAGCTCCCGCTGAAGCCCCGCGATCCCAAACTCATATCCCTCGCAGAGCGACCCGTCCCGCTTGACCACGCGGTGGCAGGGCACGCCCTCTGCGTTGCAGCGGCTCATCGCCCCGCCAACCGCCCGGGCGGCCCGCGGGCGGCCGCACAAAAGTGCGATCTGCCCGTAGGAGAGGACCTTCCCCTGCGGAATCAGGCGGACGATCCGGTCAATTTGCGCCGTGAAATCCGAAGCCATGCTACCCCCTGCAAAGCCGCTTGCCCGTCATTTCCAGCACGTCGAGCCGAAGCACCGCCACGCCCTCCAGCTCGGCCGGGCGAAAGGAAAACGTGCGGCCGGGCGCGTATTGCCGCATGATCGCCGAAAGCCCCGCGCGCTTTTCCTCGCCCTCCAGCACGGAAAGCAGGCCGCGCCCGGTCAGGCTCTCGTATTCCATCGTAAACGCGCACGCCTCGTTTGCGGGAATGAGCCGCAGCGCCGTGTCCATTTCAAACGCCGCGCGGGGATCAGCCCTGAGCAGGTCCATCTTGGTGCCCCCACGCGCGCCGTGGAAATAGAGCGAAAACCGCTCCCCGTCGCGCGCGTAGCCGAAGTTGAGCGGCACCACGTACGGGTATTCCGGCCCGTGCAGGGCCAGACGGCATACCTGGCATTTTTCAAGGATCTCCTCCAGCGCGTCCGCGCCGGTCACTTCCCGGTCTTTTCTGCGCATCCGTTCCTCCTCACCGTCCGCCGCATTTGGCGGACATACGCTTTGGTTTCAGCATCCACCTGCCGGGATTCCAGAATCTTCGCGATCGCCTTTTGGTACACCCACTCCCCCAGCGCGCCGCTGTGCAGCGTTTGCAGCGTTTCAGCCGGAAACGCCGCAAAGCACGCCGACAGCGCCCAAGCCACGGCCATCCTGGCGTAATACCCCTCGGGCCGGGCCTTTTGAAGCAGCGAAAGCACGGCGTCGATATGGTCCGCGTCCACAAAATAGTTGAGCAGCATCACCACGCCAAAGCGCAGCGGAAAATCCCGCGTTTCCCCAAGGTAGGGAACCAGGAAGCCAAAGTATGCCTCCGGGTGCTTCGCAGCCATTTTCAGGCCGCAGCAAAAGCTGTCGCAGGTGGACCAGTTGTCGATTTTGCCCACATACGCGGCGACGTGGGCCAGGTGCTCGGGCAAGGGCGCGCGGGCATAGCCGATGACCATGCCCTTCAGCAGGGTTTCCTCATAGCTGTCATCCCGGGCCTTCGCAAGGTACGCACGCCAGTCGCCCCGCGCGATTTCCCGGGCGATCCCGCGCAGCTTTGGGAGCCGCACCCCCAAAACAGGCTCAACGCCCGGCATCAGGCGGCTGGTGAATGCCTGAAAGGAAGGCTCCGCGAGCGATTCAAGCCGGAGGCGCACCTCTTTGGGCGTCATGCCGTCGTCCCCCCTCGGTTTTTTCATAGGACCGGCTTTTCAAAGCGCTATCCAAACGAAGTATACCATACAAGCGCGGCCTTCGAAAGGGATGCTCCGGCGGATCGGCAATCCCCTATTGACAGGCCGGGGAAAATTCCGTATAATAATTCAAGGTACGAAAAGGGGGTGGCAGTATGACAACCGTTTGGGGCAACCTGCGGAATCGGAAGTCGTATTGCCCGGTAAAGCGGACAATCTAGCCCTGTGAAAAGGCGGATGCGTTTGCCTTTTCCTTTCAGGCGCTTCTGATTTTGCAGAGGTGCCTTTTTTGCATGTCCATTTTCCATGCGAAAAAGAAAGAGGAGAATGCATGAACGCACGCTTTGCGAAATTCCTGTCCTATTACCGTCCCCACCTGAAAATATTCACGCTGGACATGGGCTGCGCCCTGCTTTCGGCGGGCATTGCCACGGTGCTTCCCATCGTTTCCCGTTTCATCACCAAGCAGGTGCTTTCGGGAAGCGCATCCGACGCGCTTTCCCAGATCCTTTGGGCCGGCGCGGGCATGCTGGCGCTGATCGTGGTGCAGACGGCCTCAAACGCCGTGTACGCCTACCAGGGCCATACCATGGGCGCCAAGATGGAGGCGCGGATGCGCTCGGAGCTTTTCGCCCACTACCAAAGCCTGTCCTTTTCCTTTTATGACGAGCAAAGGATCGGACGGCTGATGTCCATTCTGACCAACGACGTGCTGTCCATGACGGAGCTGTACCACCACGCCCCGGAGGATGCGGTGATGTTCCTCATCAAATTCGTGGGGGCGCTTGTGGTGCTCCTGCGCATCAACGCGCCGCTGGCCCTTGCGGCCTTTTCCTTGCTCCCGCTCATGGCGCTGTACGCGCTGTATTTTAACGGAAAAATGCGCAGCGCGTATAAGCGCAGCCGGGAGAGGATCGCGGACGTCAACGCCCAGGCGGAGGATTCGCTGTCGGGCATACGGGTCGTGCAGTCCTATGGCAGCGAGGCGGCCGAGGCGGAAAAGTTCGCCCGCGAAAACGGGCGCTTCCTGGAAAGCAGGAAGGACGTGTACCGCAACGAAGCCCGCTTCTATGAAGTGATCCAGGCCTTTCCCCATTGCCTCACGCTGGTGATCCTGGTGTTCGGGGGCGTTTGCATCATCCGGGGCGCCATGGACCTGGCCGACCTGCTGGCCTTTATGCTCTATGTGTCCATCCTGAACGAGCCCATCCATACCATGCTGAATTTTATCCGCCTCTACCAGGAGGGCAGCACGGGGTTTGCCCGGTTCATGGAAATGATGGAGACGCAGCCGGAAATACGCGACCGGGAGGATGCCCTGCCCCTTTCCTCGCCGCAGGGCCACATCGCGTTTGACAGCGTCACCTTCGCCTACCAGAAGGACCGAAAACCCGTATTGCAGGATTTTTCGCTGACCGTTTCGGCCGGGGAATCCGTGGCCGTGGTGGGCTCCTCCGGCGTGGGAAAAACCACCCTCTGCTCCCTCCTCCCAAGGTTTTACGATGTGACGGCGGGCAGGATCCTGCTGGACGGGGTGGATATCCGCCAAATCCGGCTGAAAGACCTGCGCCGAAGCATCGGGGTCGTGCAGCAGGATGTATACCTGTTTTCCGGGAGCGTGCTGGAGAATATCCGCTGCGGCAGGCCGGAGGCGACCCTTGAGGAGGTGAAGGAGGCGGCCAGGCAGGCCAACGCCCACGAGTTCATCAAAGCGCTGCCCGAAGGCTACCACACGGATATCGGCAGCCGGGGCGTAAAGCTCTCCGGCGGGCAGCGGCAGCGGCTGAGCATCGCCAGGGTGTTTTTGAAAAATCCGCCCATCGTCATTTTGGACGAAGCCACCAGCGCCCTGGACAACGAGAGCGAACGGCTGGTACAGGAATCCCTCGATCGTCTGATGGCGCGGCGCACCACGTTCGTCATCGCGCACCGGCTTTCCACCATCCAAAGCGCAAAGCGGATCCTTGTGCTGGAAGACCGGCGGGTGGCCGAGGAAGGCTCCCATCGGGCGCTCCTGGAAAAGGGCGGCGCTTACGCCAAGCTGTACCGGGCCGCGCAGGGGGCGGCCAAAGGCTGACGGATTGTTCGCGGGGAAGGGGCTTTGATTTCCCCCTTCCCCTTTTGGATGCCTATCCGCTGAAGGTTTTCCGGTATTGGGACGGGGTCATGCCAACCTTGTCTTTGAATACCCTGGCGAAGTTGCCGCTGTACTCCAAACCGCAGGCGGCAAACGCCTGTGCGATGGAAAGCTCCGTGTCGCGCAGCGCTTCCTTGAGCTTTTGCACCTTGATGTTTTGGTAATAGCAGTACGGCGTCATGCCGACATGCTTTTTGAACAGCCGCGCGAAATGGTACCGGCTGAGCCTGACGGCATCCGCGACGCCGCCCATATCAAATTCCTCCCGCCAGTTGTTTTCCATGAATTCCCGCGCCTTTGCGACATGCGGCTGCCCCGCGTAGACGCGCGTGGTAAAGAACATGGACACGATATACGCGATTTTCCCTTCCTGGTTCCATACGGGGAAGCAGGTGATGCTCTGGTACATGGCCGTGATCCCGGAGACACTGTTGCCCGGTCCGTATCGCCGGAGGATCTCTTCCAAGGGAACCCGTATGTCGGGGAGCGAGACCATCTCGCCGGCAAAGGCGCGCTGCAGGGGCTTCGCAAGGCCCAACTCGGTACGGATGTACGGATCGTTCAAGACGTTCAGCTTCCCCACGATACGGTCGGAGGGAATGTCGAAGCACGCCTGAAACGCGCGGTTGAAAAAGGCGCTGCCGCCGTCCGGCAGGAAAACGCCGATGGGGATGGGAAACAGGTCAACCGCTTGGAAAAGATGGCTTTCCCATGCGAACAAGGCCTGCGAGGATGCCGCAATCTGGTCATCGCTTTGCATGGTTACGCCTCCGTATCCCCAAACGGTCCCCGCCATTCGGGCGCGCCGCCTTGTGTCCGCCTTATCGTTTTGTATGCCTGCCGCGGCCGTGCGCCGCTTTGTCCGCATTCTCGCGCCTGCCGCCGGTTTCCTATATTTGGTCAGCCTTTGCAAATGATTATACTGCATGTGAACGCGGCTTTCAAGGCAGGGCGGAGGGCGCCCTCCAAGGTTGCTTCCGTTTTATTCCATGCCCTTCCCACATTTCGGCATCCCTGTGCGCCGCGGCACGCGGTGCCGGCCGCCGCATAAAATGAAGCGATGGACGGCGCGCTG
>CAZUIA010000039.1:0-16332 GCA_964620835.1 uncultured Oscillospiraceae bacterium | reverse complement strand
GCATGGCTTTCGCCGCGCTTTGTAGGTTGGCATATCCTCCCGCCTCAGCCCCCGCTGCCGTAGCGGCGAGCATGGCAGCACCGATTGCGGGGGCGAACCCGATGCGGCTGATCCGGATCCGCCTTCCTGTAACATCAGAAAGGATCTGCATCATCAGTGGATTTTTATCCGGGATGCCGCCACAGGCGTACAGCTCGTCAATGGGAATATCCGAAGCCTGATAGGCATCGAGGATCCTGCGTATGCCGAAGGCCACAGCCTCCATCAGCGCGCGGTAGATTTCCTCCGGGGCGGTGCGCAGGGTCATGCCCAGCACAAGGCCCGTAAGGTCCGTGTTGGCCAGAACAGAGCGGTTGCCATTCCACCATTCCAGGGCGATCAGCCCGCTTTCCCCCGGTCTGAACGCCGCTGCTTTTTGAGATAGCAACGCATGGATGTTCATCCCACGCCGGGCAGCCTCGGCCTCATAGGCAGCCGGGACACAGCGGCTTACAAACCACTCAAAAAGGTCGCCTGCGCAGTACTGGCCGGAACCATAGGCATACTGTCCGGGCAAGTTGCCGTCCTCGGTTATGCTGCAGGCTCCCTCTACGTATTTTTTCTCCGGGTGGGCCAGAATCACGGCGGTGGAGGTGCCAAGCGCCAGCATCGCCTTGCCCGGCCCGCAGATGCCAAGCGCAGGCAGAGCCGCGTGGCCATCCAGTTGCGCCACCCCGATGGCGATACCCGGGGGCAGGCCCAGAAGGCCGGCCATTTTTTCCGACAGCGACCCCGCCCTTTCCCCCAAGGGAAGAAGGGGTCCCCTAAGCTTCTCCGATGGGAAGTCGGCAAAGCGGGCATCCACCTCCTCCAGAAACGCCTTGGACGGGTACCCCAGTCCCTTGCGCCAAAAAGCCTTCAATCCCGCGGGAGCGCTGCTCCTGACCAGGCGCCCGGTGAGCTGCAGGGTGATATAGTCGCCGGCCTCAACAAACAGGTCTGTGTCGCGGTAGATCATAGGATCCTCCCGTAGCACCTGCAGCGCTTTGGGGAACAGGCATTCAGGTGAGATTTTACCTCCATTGCGCAACAAAAGATCGGTGTCCTCCCGCTTGGCAGCCTCCGTAAACAGATCAGCCTCCGCCCGGGCGGCGTGGTGCTTCCACAGCTTCACCCAAGCGTGGGGCCGGCTTTGATAGGCAGGGTGAAGGCACAGGGGTTGCCTGTCCGCGCCCAGTGGAACGACGGTGCTGCCGGTGCAATCCACCGCCATGCCGATAACGCATTCGGGGGAGACACCACTTTTTCGGATCACGTCACTGACAGCGGACACCAGCACATGCAGATAATCGCCGGGGTGCTGCAGCGCCCAATCCGGGGGCAGGGGTGTCCCGTCCGGCAGGCAGCTGTCCATTACGCCATGGGGATAGAGCTGTGTGCTGTCGGCCAGCACCGCGCCATCCTCCGTGCGCACCAGCACAGCCCGGCCTGAGAGGGTACCGAAATCCAGCCCGATCACATACTTGCTTTCACGCATGCGAGGATTGCCTCCGTATTTGATGAAACTTCGTCAGGCCATGTCATTAGGAAAACATACTGGCGTTTGGGCGGCCCCAGGTTGCACAAAAGCTGACAAAGACCTCCTGGGTCCCCTGGGGAATCGCGGTCAAAAACCATGCGCAGCATGACCGCACGCTTCAAGCTGGGGAAGGAAAGGGTCAGCGTTTCCCAAAGGGGTAGGAACATGGCGTTTGCAGCCTGCTCCGCAGGCCGCTCCCACCCATTTGCTAGAATGGCCGCCGCGGTGCCTGCCGCCTGTCCCATCACGGAGCGCATGGCCGTGTGGGTAGCGCTGATGTTCCGCCCTGCAAACAGCAAATTTCCGATATTTTTCGGATACACCGCCCCGTATGGAATGCCGTAGGGCGCCTTGGGGGGATGTGCCCGGAGGAATTCTCACGTTTGGCATTGCAGTGCTGTGGCGCTATCCAAGGTAGGCGTTTTGCTCCCTGAGGATTGCTTGCAGCTTCTTCACATCGATTTCCCGGACGCTTGACCCCTCCCTTGCGGCCATGGCCGCGGCAGCGCCGGCGGCATGGCCCAGGCCCATGCAGGGGGGCATCACCCGTATAGCCGCCGACGCTTCCGAGGTGGCGCTTACGCATCTTCCGGCCATCAAAAGCTGGTCCACCCCCCGGGGTACCAAACAGCGGTAGGGTACGCCATACCACTTTCCATTTCGGATGGGCATGTACTCATTGCTCATAGGGCCGTAGCGGCCGTGGACATCAATGGAGTTGGACGCCAGAAGGATGCTGTCCTCCGGCACAAGGCCCTCCAGCACATCGTCGGCGGTCAGGGTATACTCGCCATGGATATGCCTGGTTTCCCGGATCCCCACAGTGGAGGCGGTGGAGAGGAGCACGGCGTTTTCGCAGCCGGGGATATACTTTTTCATAAAGGCGAAGATCATGTGCGCCTGCCGCCTGCCCTCCATCTCGGCGGCGGTCAGGCTTTTTGCATCGGTGCCGTCCACCCGCATGATCCTGGAGGTGTTGATGCTCCACTCATCCTCCCTCACCCCACGGAACATGCCGATGGAAACCCGGTCCAGCGTCCAGTCGCCCTTTTCCCTGGCCTGTGCGACCCGCCAGTGAAAGGAGCGGTAGTTGATCCCGTTCTCGCGGTAAAAGTCCTGAAGGTGGGCCTGGATATCGGCATCCACACGGCTTAGGTCTACGTTGCCGATCCGGAAGAACATGGAGGCCGGCTGGATCTGGCCGGTGGCCGGGTTGCCAAGGTCAAAGGGCGCCCCCGCCCTGCCGGCCACGTCGCCGTCGCCCGTGCAGTCGACGATCACCTTTCCCTGGGCGACTTCCAGCCCCGACTTTGAATGGAGCAAAACACCCTCCACACGCCGGCCCGAAAGCAGGGGTTTTACAAAGGAGGTGTGGTAAAGCGCCTGGATGCCGGACTCCACCAGCATATCGTCCATCAGGCAGCGCAGGATCTCCGAATCAAAGGGCGTCACATGGGCGTGGCCCACGCTGATGTAGGAGGTGAACGCCGAACCCGCCGGAACGTCTTTGGGATGGATGGCGCCGCCCCGCTCCACCATCCGTTCCACGATCTCCTCAAACAGGCCGCGGATGATCATGATCTCCCCGTCCCTGTCATAGCTGGTCATGAAGGGGGCCACAAGGCCCAGGGTGGCCATGCCGCCGCAGAAGCCGGCCTGCTCCACCAACAGCGTTCTGGCCCCGGTTCTGGCGGCGGCAACCGCGGCACAGAAGCCCGCAGGCCCGCCGCCCACCACAATCACGTCCGCCTGATGCCTGATGGGTACATCGAATGCAAGGTTCATTTCGCGCATGCCTGTTCCTCCCCGTTGATTTGGTGTATATCCCCATCGAACAATACCGCACCGCTTTTTGCCAGCGCCTGCTGGACCAACTGGTAAGGAAGCTGTCGGGGGGAGACCCCATTCCTTGCGCACAGCGCGGCGGCGGTGCCGGCGGCCTGGCCGATGGCCATGCTGATGCCCATCACCCGGTAGGAGGCGTGGGCCCTGTGGGACCCGCTGATGCAGCGCCCCGCGGTCAGCAGCCCATCCATCCGCCTGGGTACCAGCGCGCCATAAGGGATGTCGTAGGGTTTGGCGGGCTGGGAAAACCTTTCCGCCTGACCGCCCCCCGCAGGGTTGTGGATATCGATCAGGAACCAGGCATTGTGAACAACCACATCCGGGCGGCGCAGGCCCTGCTCCACATCCGCGTCGGTGAGCCTGTCAAGCCCGCTGATACGCCTGGTTTCCCGCACACCCAGGGTACAGGCGGAGGATTGCACCCGGCATGTTTCATACCCCGGTACATTTTTCCGAAGGAAGGATACCACTTGGCCGATTTGCCCCCGCAGTTCCAGTTCAGCCCCCAGGATGCCCTTGGGGGTCAGGGGGTCGTACCCGTTGGCTTGGGTGGCGTTCACATTCCGCTCTCCTGGGTAAAAGGTGCGGTGCAAACGGACGATGGTCACATTGGGGGGCAACTCTCCCCTTGAGCTGGCCTCGTGGCATAGCTGCGAATACCGCCTTCCATCAGGCAGGGTCACCGGATCGCTGCCGCCAAAGCAGGTCAGCCCCCGCTCCTCATTGACGCCCGTCAGCAAAAATTCAAGGGTGACGGGCTGGCATTTCCCATCCTGGTCCCGGCCGATCTCAAACTCCGCGCCGGCTTTGGAGGCAACGAACCCATCCCCCGTGGCATCCACCACCACCTTGGCCAGCAGGCGCTCCGGCCCGTTCTGTGTGCCGATGACAACGCCCGTGATCCGCGTGCCTTCCGTCAGCACATCCACCGCCTGCGTCTGCAAAAGGATCTCCACGCCGCTTGCGTGGGTGAACGACAGCAGGCGGCATTTGGCCTCTTCCAGATCCACGTGGGCCTCCCGGCCGTTGCGGGTAACCACCTTGGGAATAGGGCCGTGGCCCGCGGCCAGGAGGGAGATGATCTCATCGCTGATGGTGCCAGGCGCCACGCTGCCCAGGATAGGCTGTACGTGGCCTGCGGTGAGCATGCCGCCCAGAACGCCGTATCGTTCCACCAAAATGGTTCTGGCACCGGCCCTTGCCGCCGATACGGCAGCGCCTATCCCGGCGGGTCCACCCCCTGCCACCAGCACGTCATATTCCCCATAGAGGCGGTATTGCTGCTTTTCCATCACAACGCCTGCCTTTTCCTGTCTTTTACGCTGCTTCGCTCCACCAGGTACAGCCCTACCGGGATATGCTCACACGGCCGCTGGGGATCCGCAATGCGTTGCAGCAACAGGTGTGCAGCCTTTTCGCCCATCAGCTCCTTTTGGATATTGACGGCGGTCAGCGGCGGGTTGGAATAGCCGCAAAGTGTGTTATCCTCATAGGCAACGAAAGATATGTCCTCCGGCATCCGCACGCCCTGCTCCAGCAAAAACCGCATGGCCCCCAAGGCGATTTGCGGGTTGGCCGCAGCGATGCCGTCAAACCGCTTTCCCTCCATCCAGGCCTGCTTCATGGCCTCATAACCGCTGGCGCCGTTGTTGTGCTCGGTGTACAGTATGCACTCCGGCGAAATGGCGGCGCCCGCTTCCCCGAAAACCCTTTCCACACCCTGCACGCGCAGGGTGCTGGAGCGGAAGGAGGCGGGGCAATTGATGAAGCCGATGTGGGTATGCCCCGTTTGAAGCAGGTGTTTCACGCTGATATATGCCCCCTGAGCCGGGTCGGAGAATACTGTGTCGCAGGCGGCGCTGCGGGAGCCTACCGACACGATCACAAAGGGAATACCCGTCTCCTTCAGCCGCGAGATAAAGCCGTCCTCACAAAATCCGCCTACGATAAAGGCCCCGTCGATCCGCCTGTTACGGATCAGTTTGGGCATGCCATCCCTGGAATCCGGTTCATGCAAGTATTCGATGATCACGCTGTAGTCAGTATCCGCCAGGGCCGAGGTGATTCCCTGGATCACGTTCAGGGAGTACAGGCCTGTGGCGTTGTGAAAATCATAGCTCCTGGATCGCTCTAGGTCCGACAGCACAATAATGCCGAGGCTGTTCATAATCTTCCGGCTGAGGCTCCTGGCGTTGTTGTTGGGGACGTAATTCATCTTCCGGATGACGGCCAGCACCTTTTCCCGGGTCTCCGCCTTTACCAGCGGGCTGTTGTTGATCACCAGCGATGCGGTGCTCCTGGAAACCCCCGCAAGACGCGCGATCTCCCGTATGTTGGCCATAAATCCCCTTCTCTCCATTTTTAGACCGGTCTAATTTTTGCAAAAACTTATCAGGTCACCTGGTGCCAGTTATTTGTCAGCTCACAGTGAGGTTATGATAATATGGACCAGTCCAAATGTCAACCAAAGAATTTTGTGCGCCGAGCTTCCGCCTGTAGGGGTGTCAAACATGGGCAACGGGGAAGGGGAGAGGAAGGGGTGAGGTGTGTCAAGGAAAGGGTGGAGATTTACGAAGTAAATACGACTCGACCTTGACAGGGAGGAGATGGTACAATCCATGCGGGCCCTTGCGGCAGACCTGCCCGCAAGGGCTTGGCCGTTACAGGACCGCCAAATACGCCTCAAGCACTTGGTTTGGCGATCGCAGACCCAAACAAGTCATGAAGCGGTACATAAATGACTGGAAAGCGCGACAATAAAGCGGTATAATGGGGTGGTGTTTTGGGGCTATAAAGGGTAAAACAAAGGGCAAGCGGCCATTTTCAGGGCATCAAAAAAGCCCCAAACCCTTTGATACACAAGGGCTGGGACCATGGTGCCGAAGGCGGGACTTGAACCCGCACGCCCTCGCGGGCACTGGATTTTGAGTCCAGAGCGTCTGCCATTCCACCACTTCGGCTAACGGAAAACAGTATATCAAACGGGAAAGGAAAAATCAAGCATGAAACGGGGATTTGTAAGCGACAACTGCGCGGGCGCGCATCCGAAGGTGCTTGCGGCGATTGCGGCGTGCAACGAGGGGCATGCGCCGTCCTACGGCGCGGACGCGTACTGCGCGCGGGCCAAGGCGGCGTTTGCCGCGCTGTTTGAGCGGGAAGTTCCGGTCACGTTCGTGTTCAACGGAACCGGCGCGAATGTTTTGTCGCTGGGCAGCATTGTGAGGCCCTTTGAGTCGATCGTCTGCGCGGACTGCGCGCACATCCATATGGACGAGACCGGCGCGCCCGAGCGCGTGCTCGGGTCCAAGCTGCAGGCGCTTTCGAGCGCGGACGGAAAGCTGACGGTTTCGCAGATCGAGCCGCTGCTTTCCGCGCAGGGCAACCAGCACCATGCCCAGCCGCGCGTGATTTCCCTCACCAACGTGACGGAGTGGGGCGCGGTGTACACGCCAAACGAGGTGCGCGCGCTTTCGGACTTCGCGCACAGCCACGGGATGCTGGTGCACATGGACGGCGCGCGCATCGCCAACGCGGTAGCCGCCTGCGGATGCACCATGGCCGAGATGACCTGGAAGGCGGGGCTTGACGTGCTGTCCTTTGGCGGGGTCAAAAACGGCACGATCTTCGGCGAGGCGGTCGTGTACTTCAACGAACCGCTGGCGGAGATTTCGCCCTTTGTGCGCAAGAACATCACCCAACTGCAGTCAAAGCTCCGGTACGTGGGCGCGCAGCTTGAGGCCCTTTTGACCGGCGGCCTGTGGCTTGAAAACGCGCGGCACGCAAACGCCATGGCCAAGCGCATCCAGGCGGTTGTGGAGGGCGTGCCGGGGGTGACGGTCGTGCATCCGGCGCAGGCCAACATGCTCTTTGTCAAGCTGCCGCAGGCGCTTTCGGACGCGGTGTGCGCCGCGGGGCTTGGCTCGGATATGGGCGGGATTGTCCGTATGGTGGCGGCGTGGGACACGCGGGAAGAGGAAATCGGCGCGCTTTCCGCCCTGCTGAACGGATGAGGCGATAAGCCCGGCGTCTTTTGATGGGGAAGTGCGGTCATCCTTGCGGGCGTCCTCGCTCGCGTGCGCGCGAGCATCGGGGAGGAACCCGCGCCGCACGGGTGTTGCGTCCCGAAAGGATCGTGCGGCGCGGGGAACCGGCCGGGGGGCCTCTGCGGCCGGCTGCGCGCGCGAAAAGGCCTCCGGCGGCCAAAGGCGCTGCCTTTGGAATCCGCCGGGGATGAAATCCCCGGACCCCTTCTTGGGGTTGCGGTGTGAAAACGGGAAAGGCCGCCGCACGCGTTTCGTGCAGCGGCCGCTTTTTTGTTGCGAAGGGGAGAAGGCATCTCACATCGCTTCCCGGATTTCCTCAAACTGCGTGTTGTATAGATGCGCGTACAGCCCGCCGTGCGCCAGCAGGTCCCTGTGGCTGCCCCGTTCGACAATGCCCTCGTCGGTCATCACGAGGATCGTGTCTGCGCTGCGGATGGTCGCAAGGCGGTGCGCGATGATCAGGGTGGTGCGGTTTTCGCTCAGCGAAAAGAGCGATTCCTGAATGATGCGCTCGGTTTCGTTGTCCAGCGCGCTCGTCGCCTCGTCCAGCAGCAGGATGGGCGGGTTTTTCAGGAAGATGCGGGCGATGGCGATGCGCTGTTTCTGCCCGCCGGAAAGCCGAACGCCCCGCTGGCCGACGGGCGTGTCGTAGCCCTGCTCCATCGACAGGATGAACTCGTGCGCGTTGGCGCGCTTGGCCGCGGCGGCGATCTCCTCGTCGCTCGCCCCGGGCTTGGCGTAGGCGATGTTCTCGCGCACCGTGCCGGAAAACAAAAACACGTCCTGCTGCACGATGCCGATGTTTCGCCGGAGGGATTTTTGCGTCACGTCCCGCACGTCGATTCCGTCAATCCTGACCGTGCCCTCGGTCAACTCGTAAAAGCGGGGGATCAGGTTGCAAAGCGTCGTCTTGCCGCCGCCCGAGGGGCCGACCAGCGCCACCACCTCGCCCGGCTTCATCGTGAAGTTGATGTCCTCAAGCACGTGCGCGTTTTCGTTGTAGCCGAACGTGACGTGCTCAAAATCGATCCGGCCCTTTAGCCTGTCGACCTCGATCGCGTCCTTTTTATCCTGGATCGACGGCTCCACCTGCATCATCTCGTCAAAGCGGGCGAAGGACGCCATGCCGCGCTGATACGTTTCCACCAGCGTGGTCAGCTTTCGGATGGGCTGCAAGAACAGCTCCACATACAGCAAAAACGCCGTCAGCTCGCCCACGCCGATCTGGCCGCGCGTTAGAAAATAGCCGCCGCCGATCAGGGTAATGAGCAGCATGCCGTTTGAAAACAGCGTGACGCCGCTGTCAAAGTGCGCCATGATGCGGTAGTTGTTCGCCTTCGCCTTTGTGAAGGACCGGTTGCCCTCCGCGAACCGCTCGCGCTCGTGCTCCTCGCCCGTGAACGATTTGACGACGCGAACGCCCGACAGCGAATCCTCCACCTGGGCGTTGATATCGCCCAGTTCCTTGCGAAGCGACCGAAACCCCGCGCGCATGCGCTGGTTCCAGACGACGGAAAACCAAGCCATCGGAAGCACCAGCGCGAAGATGATCAGCGCAAGCCCCGCGTGCATGGAGAGCATCATCGAAAAGGTGCCCACCAGCATCACGGCGGAGAGAAAGAAATCCTCCGGGCCATGGTGGGCAAGCTCCGCGATTTCGTTCAGGTCGTTCACGATGCGGGACATGATCTGGCCCGTCTTGGTGTTGTCAAAGTAGGAAAACGGCAGCGTCGTGACGTGCTCAAACAAATCGCGCCGCATGTCGTGCTCGATGCGCACGCCGACGATGTGGCCGTAATAGGTCACAAAATAATCCAGGCCGTAGCGCACCAGGTACAAAAGGAGCAGCAGGCCGCCGAGCCTGACCAGGTAGCCGAGCGTCAGCGTTTCCAGCTGCGACTCAACCAGGTTCAGCACCGTGCGCGCGGCGGAGGGAAACACCAGGTTCAGCGCCGCGATGACCGACGCGGCCAGAAAGTCGAGGATGAACAGGGTCCGGTGCGGCTTGTAGTATTTGGCAAAACGGCGCAGCATGGATTTTCGCTCCCTTTGTGCCCGCCGGGGGCCGGCAGGCCGTAATGGCCGGGCGCGAACGCTGTCCCGCCCGGCAAAACGCAACCACAATAAAGTATACGTGATTTTACGGGTTCCGTCAAACACGGGGCCCGTCGGGCGGGCGGATTTTTCGCTAGATGCCGGGTGTCACGCCTTCACCAGGCCGTCCCCGATCAGCATCGCGTCGCCGAAGGAGAAGAAGCGGTATTGCTCCCTAACCGCCTCGGCATACGCGTCCAGCGCGTTTTCCCGGCCCATGAACGCGGACACCAGCATCAGCAGCGTGCTTTCCGGCAGGTGGAAGTTTGTGATCAGCGCGTCCGTGGCGTGAAACGGCGTGCCGGGGGTGATGAAGATGCTCGTAAACCCCGCGCCGGGCCGGATCACCCGGTCCTCACCCGTCACCGTTTCCAGCGTCCGCACCGCCGTGGTGCCCACGCAGACGATCCGCCCGCCGCGCGCGCGCGCCGCGTTCAGCGCGGCCGCGGCCTCCTCGGACACCTCGTAGTATTCCGCGTGCATCACGTGGCCTTCCACGTCCTCCGCCTTCACGGGGCGAAACGTCCCCAGGCCCACGTGCAGCAGGATGGGCACCACGGAAACGCCCTTTGCCCGGATGCGCGCAAGCAGCTCCGGCGTAAAGTGCAGCCCCGCCGTCGGCGTGGCGGCCGAGCCGTCTATCTTGGCGTACACGGTGTTGTACCGCGCCGGGTTTTCCAGCTTTTCGTGGATGTACGGCGGCAGCGGCATGGTGCCGAGCCGGTCGAGCAGCTCCTCAAACACGCCCTCGTACGAAAAGCGAACGCGCCGCCCGCCCTCCGCCGACGTGCGCGCCTCGATGTGCGCGCGCAGCAGCCCTTCGCCGAATACGCACGCGGCGCCCGGCAAAAGCTTCTTACCCGGGCGGACCAGCGCCTCCCAGGTGTGCGAGGTCAGGCGCCTGAGCAGCAAAAGCTCCACCGCGCCGCCGCTTCCCTCCCGGCGGCCGATCAGGCGGGCGGGGATGGTCCTGGTATGGTTGAGCACCAGCGCGTCGCCCGGGTGCAGGTAGTCGGGCAGGTCGCGAAACGCGCGGTGCGCGCGCTGTCCATCCCCCCGGTTACAAACGAGCAGCCGGCTTGCGTCGCGCGGCTCGATCGGCGTTTGCGCGACGCGCTCGGGCGGCAGGTCATAGAAAAAATCGCTTGTTTTCATCAATCGAGCGCCATCCTGACCTGATCGGCCGCCGCGCTCTGGGGCGGGGGAGTGAGCTTCAGGTGTTCGTACGCCGAAGGCGTGGCCACCCTTCCGCGCGGCGTGCGCATGAGAAAGCCCAGCTGCAGCAGGTACGGCTCGTATACGTCCTCGATGGTCAGGGCGTCCTCGCCCGTCATCGCGGCCAGCGTGTCCAGCCCCACCGGGCCGCCGCCGAATTTGTGGATCATCGCCTCCAGCACCGCGCGGTCCACACGGTCAAGCCCCAAATCGTCAATCGCGAGCAGCTTCAGACTTTCGCGCGCCGTTTCCAGCGTGATGCGGCCCTTGGCGCGCACCTGCGCGAAATCGCGCACGCGGCGCAGCAGCCGGTTGGCGATGCGCGGCGTGCCGCGGGAGCGGCAGGCGATCTCATGCAGCCCTTCCTCGTCGGCCTCAACGCCCAGGATGCGCGCGGAGTTGGTGACGATCCGCTTGAGCTCGTCGGGCGAATACAGCTCCAGGCGAAACAGAATGCCAAACCGGTCGCGAAGCGGCGCGGTCAGCTGCCCGGCGCGCGTCGTCGCGCCCACCAGCGTGAACTTCGGCAAATCCACGCGGATGGACCTTGCGCTCGGCCCCTTGCCGATCATGATGTCCAGCGCGTAGTCCTCCATCGCCGAGTAGAGCACCTCCTCCACCGCGTGCGACAGGCGGTGGATCTCGTCGATGAACAGCACGTCGCCGGTGGCGAGGTTGGTGAGGATGGACGCCAGATCGCCCGGCCGCTCGATGGCCGGGCCGGACGTGATGCGGATGTTCTGCCCCATCTCCGACGCGATGATCGACGCCAGCGTGGTCTTGCCAAGGCCCGGCGGGCCGTAGAGCAGCAAATGGTCCAGCGCGTCGCGCCGCTTGAGCGCGGCCTCCAGGTAAATGCGCAGGTTTTCCTTGACCGTCTCCTGCCCGATGTAGTCGTTCAGCGTCCTGGGGCGCAGGGAAAGCTCCGTATCGTCCTCGCTGCGCAGCCCCGACATGATCAGCCTGTCCTCCTGCACCGGTTATCCCCCCAATCCCTTGAGCGCCAGCAGAATGAGCCCGTCCGCCGTGTCGGCCTTGCCGCGCACCTGCGCCACGGCGCGGTTTGCCTCGGCGCTGGAATACCCGAGCGCCATCAGCGCCTGCACGGCCTCCTGCGCCGCGTCCCCGTTTTCGGAAAGCGGCACGGCGCCCTCGCCCAGGTCCACGTCCGCCTGCTCCACCTTGTCCTTCAGCTCCAGGATGAGCCGCTGGGCGGTCTTCTTGCCCACGTTGGGCGCGCGGGCGATGGTCGCCGCGTCGCCGGTGAGCAGCGCGAGCGACAGGTCCCGAAGCGAGAGCGTGGAGAGGATGCCCAGCGCCGTGCGCGGGCCCACGCCGGTCACGCCGGTCAGGCGGCGGAACATGGCCCGCTCCTCGCGCGTGGCGAAGCCGAACAGGTCCATGCCGTCGTCCCGGACGCTGAAATGCGTATAGCAGCGCATGCGCCCACCGTTTGGCGGAGCCGCCGCCACCGTGGCCGTGGAGCAGAGCAGCAAAAAGCCCACGCCCCCCGCGTCAATCACCAGTTCCCCGGCGCGCTTTTCCTCCACGCGCCCCTCGATATGCGAAAACATAGGGCCTCCCCACGGGCGTTATTGGATGCGAAACAGCGCGCCCGCGCGCGCCGTGTGGGCATGCGTAATGGCCACGGCCAGGCCGTCCGCGGCGTCGTCCGGCTTTGGAATGTCTGAAAGCGAAAGCAGCACCTTCACCATCATCTGCACCTGGTGCTTGTCCGCCTTTCCATAGCCTACCACAGCCTGCTTGATTTGCATAGGGGTATACTCGAACAGGTTTTCCGTATGCTGCGCCGCCGCGACCAGCGCCGCGCCGCGCGCCGCGCCCACGTTGAGCGCCGTGGTGACGTTCTTGGCGAAAAAAAGCTCCTCAAAGGCGATATGGTCGGGCTGGTACGTCGCGATGAGCTGTTCAACGCCCAGAAAGATGCTGCGAAGCCGCACGGGCACCGGCTGTCCGGCGGGCGTGCCCAGCGTGCCGTATTGCATCAGGCGGTGCTTGTGGCCGTCGGTCTCAATCACGCCCCACCCCATGGTCGCCAGCCCCGGATCAATGCCCAGTATTTTCAAATAAAAGCCTCGTTTCCAAACATTTGTTTCCATTTTGATTGTACGTGCTTTGGCAAGGGATGTCAATAGACGGATATGTTATGATAAGAATATTTGTCTAAAACCTCTAGCGTTTGCCGTTTTCCGCGTGCCCTAGACGCATCGGTTTTGGCGCGGCGCGCTATCCGCGGATTCAAACACGGCTTTCATACCTGTCATCCCTGAAAGCGGATGGGGGATAAGGGATATCGCCCGGCACAGCGGCCGGCTGGCGGCCCGGTCCGGGCGCGTACAAGCAGGCTTTCCCTTTGCGCGCAGTGGATCACGCCCGTTTGCATTCATCAACCGTCCATGGTACAATATGATGAGGTGTTTTCGTTGCAGGGCTATTATGAAAACCATCGCGATGCCATGGCGAACGCCTGGGCGTGGTACAAAACGAACGACCACTGCGCGCCGCACTTTCATCACAGCATCGAGCTGGTGTACGTGCTGGAGGGCGAGCTGTGCGCCACGCTGGACGGGCGCGAGCACCTCGTCGGCCCGCGCACGATGCTGATCAATTCCAGCTACACCATCCACAGCTACGAAACGCCCGCGTTCTCCCGGTGCATCTTCGCGATCATCCCCATGACCGCCGTGCCCTCCATCCGCCAGGCGCTGTCAAAGCAGGCGTTCGCGTCCGTCACCTGCCCGGACGAAGCGGACGGCGCGCTGGAAAAGCTGATGCGGATGATGGTCGCGTGCCTAAAAAACCCGGTCGCGCTCAAGGGGCTTTGCTACGCGGTGCTGGGGCTTCTCATGGAGCGGGTGGGGCTTGTCGAGGCACGCGCAAACGGCCGCGCCGCGTTCATCCGCGAGGTGCTGGAGTACCTGCAGCAGCACCACACCCAGCCGCTTTCGGCCAAGACCGTCGCCGCGCGGTTTGGCTACAGCAAAAGCCGGTTTTCCCACATTTTCAACGCGCACCTTGGGCACACGCTGTCCGCGTGCGTGAACGCGCTTCGGTGCCAGCACGCCGCGCAGCTTTTGGCGGAGACGGACATGCCCGTGACGGACGTCGCCATGGCCGTGGGGTTTGAAAGCCTGCGCACCTTTTACCGCGCGTTCAAAAATCAATACGAAATGACACCCAGCCAATATAAAAAGCCGAATATCACCCATCATTACAGCACAAATTGACACGTATCCGTATCCGGATGTCATGACAAAACGGCCCGGCCGGCGTATAGTGAGAAAAACGCATGACAGGGGTGAAACCTATGGAATCAAGGCCCATCGCATACCAGATCTACTCCGCGCGAAGTGAGGCGGAAAAGGACCTGACATTTGTGTTTGCCGCCCTCAAGGATATGGGGTATGACGGCGTGGAGTTCGCCGGCTTTTACGGCCACAGCGCGGACGACATCGCCGCCCTGCTCGCCCGGTACGATCTTCGGCCCATCTCCAGCCATGTGCCGGTGCAGGCGATCCAGGCCGACCCGTTCGGCGTGCTGTCCTACCACCGGCGCATTGGCTGCCCCTATATCGCCATCCCCTACCTGGAGGATGCCCACAGGCCCGGCAAGCCCGGCTTTTCCGGCATGCTGCGCCTGATCTACCGGTTTGGCACTCTGTGCCGGCAGGCGGACATCCAGCTTTTGTACCACAACCATGATTTTGAGTTTGTCGACCTGAGCGGCGAATACGGCCTGGATTTCCTGTACGGCGCGGTGCCGCCCGACATCCTGCAGACGGAGATCGACACCTGCTGGGTGAAATACGCGGGCGTGGACCCCGCCGCGTACCTGCGAAAGTACGCGGGCCGCTGCCCGGTGGTGCACCTGAAGGACTATGTCGGCGTAAAGGGCGACGCCTCTCCCTACGCGCTGCTGGGCCAGGCCGAAGCGGAGGGCGCCAAAGAACAGCCGGCCTTTGCGTTTCGCCCCTTCGGCCACGGGTGCCAGGACGCCGAGTCCATTGTCCGGGCGGGCATCGAAAGCGGCGCGCGCTGGTTCGTCGTCGAGCAGGATCTGTCCCTTGAGCGCCCCCCGCTGGAAGCGGCCCGCATGAGCATCGACACGCTGCGCAAAATGGGCGTAAAGAAATAAAAAGGAGAATGACCATGGCCATTGGAGACGAGGTCCTTTCAAGCTTTCAGCAGACGGTAGAGGAGAAAAGAACGTACGCGGACCGAAAGCTGAAGGTCGGCATCATCGGTACGGGCTGGATTGCCGAGGCGCATATCGAAAGCTACAAGCGCCAGCCGGACGTTGAGATCGTCGCCCTGGCGGATTTGATCGAGGGCAAGGCCGCGCGGTTTGCCAAGCGCTACGGCGTGGAAGGGGCGCGGCTGTACCCAAATCACAAGGCGATGCTTGAGGCCGAGGAGCTGGACGCGGTGTCGGTGTGCACGTACAACATGACGCATGCCGAGTGCACCATCGACGCGCTGAACGCGGGCGTCCACGTGCTGCTGGAAAAGCCCATGTGCGTCACCCTGGACGAAGCCGTTCGGATGATGCGCGCGGAGAAAAAGAGCGGCAAGATCCTCTCCGTGGGCTTTCAGCCGCGCATGGATGAAAACATGCAGATGATCAAAAAAATCGTCGAAAGCGGCACGCTGGGAGAAATCTATTACATTCAGACCGGCGGCGGCCGCCGGCGCGGCATCCCCAACAGCACGTTCATCGAAAAAAAGACGGCCGGAATCGGCGCGCTGGGCGACATCGGCTGCTACTCGCTGGACATGGTATTGAACGCCATCGGCTACCCCAAACCGCTGACCGTGACGGGCTACACCTCCAATTTCTTCGGAACCTCGACCGACTACCAGAAGCCTTCCGATGCCGCGCGCTTTGACGTGGATGACTTCGCCGCGGCGTTCATCCGGCTTGAGGGCGGCGTGATCCTCGACTTTCGCATTTCCTGGGCCATGCACCTGGATACGCCGGGCGACACGGTCCTTCTGGGGAAAAAGGGCGCGCTGCGCATCCCCTCCACCGAGTGCTGGAACGGCACCGTCGGCGGGCCGATGACGCTGTACCACGACGTGGCGGGCGAGCAGGTGCAGACGGTCCTTCCGGTCATCGAAAGCAAGGGGCCGGGGCTGTTTGACCGCAAGATCCGCTCCTTCCTGGATGCCGTCATCGAGGGCGGGGAGGCGCCGGTGCCCACCAGCCAGATCCTCTACAACCAGGCGATCCTGGACGGCATCGCCCGCTCGGCGGAAATCGGGCGCGAAGTGACGATCGAAATCCCGGAGATCTGACGGGTCTTTTGGGCGGAACCCGCGCAGGGGTTGCCGGCCGAGCGATTGCTCGCCGCGCGACCCTTTTTCATAGAAAAGGGGCATGGGGCCGGGGGAAGGCCATCCGGGCGTAAAAAAGGCGCGTTCGGCGCGCCTCCCAAAACCTATGCCATGCAAAGGCGGGGCAAGGCGGGGACCCCCGCGCCCGCAACAAGCGAAAGGGCCGAAACCCTCGGCTCCCAGACTGTTGACAAAGCCCCGGGAGAGCGCGAGAGGGTTCGC
>CAZUIA010000038.1:0-16500 GCA_964620835.1 uncultured Oscillospiraceae bacterium | reverse complement strand
ATGTCCGCAAGCTCCGTGGCCGCGGTCAGGCGGCCGCCGCTCACAGCCGTGGCGGCGATCGAGCGCGCGTCCATCAGCGCCACGTAGGACATCTGGCCCTCGTTGGGCTTGGAGCCGTCGCGGTTGGGGAAGTTGCGGGTGGTATGGCGGATGGAGAAGCCCTGGTTGGACGGCGTATCGCCCGCGCCGAAGCAGGGGCCGCAGAAGCATTCGCGCAGGATCGCGCCCGAGGCCATGATCTTTTCAACGGCGCCATCCCGCACCAACTGCATATAGGCGGGCTGGCTGCCGGGGTATACGCTCAGCGTGAAGGGACCGTTGCCGCAGGAGCGGCCGTCCAGAATGTCCGCCACGGCGCAGAGGTTGTCAAACGTGCCGCCCGCGCAGCCGGCCACAATGCCCTGGTCGACATAGATATCGCCGCCGCGGACAACGTCGGAAAGCCTGAATTCCAGGGCGCTGTTTTTGAACAGCTTGCGGCCCGCCTCGGTCACCGCGTCGATCACATCCAGGGGATGCGCCTTGAATTCGGCGATGGTATAGGTGTTGGAAGGGTGGAAGGGCATGGCGATGGTCGGCTCGATCTTGCAAAGGTCAACCAGGACCATGCCATCATAGTACGCCACCGGCGCGGGCGCGACCTTGCGGTAGTCCTCCCTGCGGCCGTGCGTTTCGTAGTACGCTTCGACCAGCTCGTCCGTTTCCCAGATGCTGGACCAGCAGGTGGTCTCGGTGGTCATGACGTCGATGCCGTTTCGGTATTCGACCGGCAGGTTCGCGATGCCGTCGCCGACGAATTCCATCACACGGTTCTTGACAAGGCCGGAATCGTACACCCGGCCGATGATGGACAGCGCCACGTCGTGCGGGCCGACGCCGGGCTGCGGCTTGCCGGTCAGGTAGACGGCGATCACCTTGGGGGGCGCGAAGTCATACGTGCGGCCGACCAGCTGCTTGGCCAGCTCGCCGCCGCCCTCGCCCACGGCCATGGTGCCCAGCGCGCCATAGCGCGTATGGCTGTCCGAGCCGAGGATCATCCTGCCGCAGCCGGTCATCATTTCGCGGTTGTAGCTGTGGATGACGGCCAGGTTCGTCGGCACGTAGATGCCGCCGTATTTGCGGGCCGCGGACAGCGCGAAGCGGTGGTCGTCCTCGTTGATGGTCCCGCCCACGGCGCACAGGCTGTTGTGGCAGTTGGTCAGCACATAGGGCATTGGAAAAGCTTCCATGCCCGAGGCGCGCGCCGTCTGGATGATGCCGACATAGGTGATGTCGTGGGAGGTGATGGAGTCAAAGCGGATCTTGAGAAGCTCCGGATCGCTCGAAACATTGTGGCTTTCCAAGATGCCGTAGGCCATCGTTCCCCTGCGGGCCTCCTCCGGCGAAATGTCGCGCCCCGCCTCTTGCGCCGCCTCTTCGCGCCCGGCGACAACCTTGCGCCCGTTCAGCAGATATACGCCGTGTTCCATGATCTTCATTCGTCACATGCTCCTTTTGCCGATTGCTCATAGATGCGCAAGGGTAGGCGCCTCGGCCGTGGCAAGGATTGCCCGGGCAATCCCATCCGCGGCCTCTCTTTGCGTTTCGCGGATCAGGCCGCCCGCCTTTTGCAGCACCTGCTCTTCGCTCAGCGGGTTGGCCACGCTGCCCGACGCGTCCTTTACGGTCTTTTGCAGCGTGCGCCCGTCTTTGAGGGCGACCTCCAGGCGGCACCCCCAGTGCGCGGGGTACTGGGCGGTGAACGCCTTGTCCGTCTCCACCCGCACCCTGCGCAGCAGCGCCTGCGCCTGCCTGTCCGCGATCGCCTCGGGTTCAAACTGCCGCAGCGTGACCTCGCCGTACAAAAGCGCGCAGGCCACGGTATAGGGCGTGGAGAATTTGGCGTCCACGGGCGTTACAGGGTTGCGCGAGCCTTCGCTCATGCCGCACTGCTTATTGCCCACCAGATAGGTGTACACCACGACGCTTTCGACATCCTCAGCGCGCACGCCCTCCTCGTTTCGCAGGGAAAGCGCGGCGTCGATGGTGCAGTGCGTGGAGCGGCAGCAGGGATAGGGTTTGTTATCCATGTACAGGATTTCCCAGCGCTCGCCCAGGGAGGCGCTCACCCGGGATACGTCGTGTTCGTCGCTCATGGCGGCCAGGAGTCCGCCGTCCTTGGCGGTGAGAATATGCTCGGGACCCGTCATGCCGGCCTTTGCCAGCAGGGCCGCTTCCAGGCCGCTCTGCGCCGCGCGCGCGGTATGCAGCACCTTGCAACTGGCGCTGTCGCCCAGGAAGGCCCATAGGCCAAAGGATTGCGTGCCCGCCATGCCCAGCGCGAAGACCATCTCGTCCTCCGTCAGGCCCAGCAGCTTGCCGCAGGCGGCAGCCGCGCCGAAGGTGCCGGCCGTTCCCGTCACATGCCAGCCGCGGTTTCGGTGCGAGGAAACGCCGAACGCCATGCCGATGCGCGCCATGGCCTCATAGCCGGAGACAATGGCGCAAATCAGCTCCTCACCCGTCTTTTTCAGGTATTGCGCCATGGCCCAGGCCGCGGGAACGACCACCGTGCCGATGTGCGTTTTGGAGGCGGTATGCACGTCGTCCATTTCAAGCGTATGGCCCATCAAAGCGTTTAGAAAAGCCGCCGTGGAAAGCGGAGCGCTTTTTTCGCTTCCCCATACATCCACCATGGTGTCCGCGACGCCGCCCTTTTTCAGCCAGGCCTCGCATACGCTTTTGACCTGCGGGTGTTGCGCCGCGCCGATGGCCGCGCCGATGGTATCCAGCACGCACAGGCCGGCAGCCTTTCGTACTTGCTGTGGAATCTGCTCCGCTTCAAGGTTTGTGATAAACCGGGCCAGTTCGCGCAGCTCCGTCATACAGATCACAGCCTTTCTCCGTTTTTCTCAGGAAGCTTTCCTTCGTGCAGCGCGCAGAAAACGACAAATTCGCGGGGATATCGGTTCCACGGGGGCGATTTGCCCAAATGGGGAAAAAAACATTGTGTTATTTGCGGGATTAGTATACAATAGTGCCCGAACATAAATCAAATGCTAATTGAATCATAGCCCCCATAGATTCTATCTATGGGCAAGCGGCCCCGAAACCATCCACCCATGACAACAAAAGGGAGGGCAAGCCAATGATCTGGCAGCTTCTGGTGACCTTCGCGGTCGCCTCTGTCTGCAGCCTGCTGCTGTTCAAGCTGAAAGTGCCGGGCGGTATGATCGTAGGCGGGCTGATCGGCGTGTTAGTGCTCGGCATTTGCTTCAACATGGCCTATCTGCCCTCGGACGCGAAAACGCTCACACAGATTTTGGCGGGCGCGTACATTGGCTGCACGGTCAAAAATGAGGACTTAAAGCGCCTGCCGCAGATCTTCAGGCCCTACCTGCTGCTTGTCCTGTTCTACCTGCTGCTGAACCTGGCCATGGGCCTTTTGATCAAGCTGTCCGCCCCCAAGATCAGCCTGCTGACCGCGTTCATGTGCTGCGTGCCGGGCGGCATGACGGACATTCCCATCATCGCGGCCGACATGGGCGCGGACGTGACCAAGGTGGCGGCGCTGCAGTTCGTGCGGCTGATCTTCGGCCTGGGGCTCTTCCCCACCCTGATCTCCTCCTCCATCCGCAAAAACCGCGCCAAAAACGGCGCGGCGCCTGTTCAGCAAACAAAGCGTGATGAAAAAAAAGGAACCGTGCCGCAGCTGCTTTTCACGCTGCTGATCGCCGTCGCCTGTGGGATCGGCGGCAAGCTGACGGGGATTCCCGCGGGCACGATCCTGTTTTCCATCCTGGGCATTCTGTGCTTTAAGCTGCTGGGCGGCAAAGCCTATCTGCCGCTGTGGATGCGGCGCATCGCCCAGATCCTGACTGGCGCGTACATCGGCGCCTGCTTTACCTACCAAAGCGTGCTGGAGCTGGGCCTTTTGTGGAAGGCGGCGATCATCCTGGCGATCGGGTACAGCGCCAACTGCTTCCTGATGGGCTGGCTCATCCCCCGGCTGACCCACCTGAACCGCGCGGAATCCATGCTCATCGCTACGCCCGCCGGAGCGTCCGATATGGCGCTGGTAGCGGCGGATATGGGGGTGGACAACCCGGAGGTGAGCGTGATCCATATTCTGCGGATGATTACGGTGGTCACGGTTTTCCCGCACATCATCCGGCTGTTCGCAAGCCTGTTCGGCGGGCTTTTGTAACAAGGGAGGGACGATAGGATGGATTCGATGCGAAAACGCTGCCGCGTCGCTTACACGCTGTACGGGCTTGGGCTGGTAGCCGCGCTGGTGCTGATGCTCGCGGGCCAGCACACGAGCGCGCTGGCCGTGCTGGTGCTGATGATGGCCGCCTATTTCCTGCTGGTACGGCCCGAGCTTCAGCGCTACGCGGCCGCCTGGCGCGAGCACTGCATCCGCACCTTTTGCGCGCGCTGCTTTGACGTGGCGGAATACCGCTACAAGGGGAATGCCGAGGCGCTCGGGCTGCGGGGGGACGCGCTGCTGCCGTTCGGCAGCGACCGGGGGCTGATGGCGCGCAACATGGCAAAGGGGAGCAAAGGCGGCATTGACGCCCTTGTCTGCGATGTGACCATGCCGGTGGCCGAGCCCACTGGGCTGCGCTTTCAAAGCGGGTGCTGGATGCGCTTTTCCTTTCCCGAGGGGCCCTGCTCCCCGCTGCGGGTGGTCAAAGGCAGCGTGATGCGGGGCAAGGGGTATGACGAACACCTGATGCGCGGCGAAGCGCTGAAGCCCTGCCAGCCCCCGGACGGCACGCCGGAGTACATCCGCTACTTCAGCCCTTCGGGCGAATACGCGCTCACCCCCGCCGCGCAGGAAAAGCTGACCCTTTTGCTGCGCAACACGCCCGGCGCGGCGGTTTTGCAGCTTTACGCAGGCCGGCTACTGGCGCAGTTTCCCCACCGCCTGCTCAACGTTTCGCCGCCCGCGCTCAAGCGGCCCCTGACGCCGGAGCTGCTCAATGCCGTCACTTTCCCGGAGATGGAAGATGCCTTCGCGCTCGCCCGGGCCATGAAGAGGGCGAAATAGCGCTTTGCAAGGATGGAAAAAAGGCCGTGGCGGGCTTTCGTTCGCCGCGGTTCTAGGTTTTGAAGAAGTCTCACAGCCCGTTTCAGCCTCTTTTGTCAAGGGGCCTTATTTGTCCCGGGCTGCTTTTTCCGCCTGGGCGGCGCGCGCGATCAGCACCTTGCCCTTTTCGCGCAGGCAGGAGGGCAGGCTGTTTTGGGGATTGCGGTGCCAGACGACGCACTGGGAACAGATGCCATGCCGGACGCACTGGCTCGTGCAGGGACAATCGGGCCGCCCGGCCTGAAGCGGCAGCTTGACGACCAGCTTGTCGATGCCCGTAAAGCCCTCGGCGCGGCCGGCCACCATATGCGCCTCGTGCGGCAAAATGGCCAGGAACGTTCCCTCCTTGAGCAGCACGGCGCTTCCGCGCGGCGCGCCGACCAGCTTGCGCCCGTCCCCGCCGTTTGGAAGGGGCGCGCCCGGTTCCAGCTCGTCTTGCACGCAAAGGTGGATATACTCGCCGCCGCGAAGTCCGATCATCAGATCGACGGTCCTGTCGTGCGCTTCAAACTGGCGCGCGCTGTCCGCGCGGTTTTCGTAGGCCTTGCGAAGGATGTGAAAGCCGCCGTGCGTCGAGGGATCGTCGGGGCTAAAAGCGGGCGAGCGCAAAACCCCGGCCAGCTCTGCCGCCCTTGGCAGGATGGCGTCATAGCACGCCAGGCGGTCGGAAGCGTCATGAATCATCGCGTTTTCCTTTCGTGCTTTGCGGGTTCACCCGGGTATTTTGCGCACCACGTCCAAAATGGTGCCGTCGCGGGCCTCGATGATGGCGACCACGCGGTCCTCAAAGGACAGCGGGTCGGGCGTGCCGACGATTTTGTACGCTTCGTCCCGCAGGCTTTCGATCGTGCGCAGCGGGATGCCCGCGGCGTTCAGCGCCTCGATCAGGTCCGCGCGGCGCGGGTTGACGGCCACGCCGTAGTCCGTGACCAGAATGTCCACCGATTCGCCCGGCGTCACCACCGTCACCACCCGGTCGCAGACCGTGGCCATCCGGCCGCGCACCAGGGGCGTCACGATGATGCTGCACTTGGCGCTCGCCGCCGTGTCGGGATGGCCGCCCGGCGCGCCGCGCAGCACGCCGTCCGAGCCGGTCACCACGTTGGCGTTGAAATCGGTGTCGATCTCAAGCGCCGCCAGAATGACGAAGTCCAGCTTGTTGATGAAGGCCCCTTTGTTCATGGGGTTGGCGTACTGGGAGGCGGAGATTTCAAAATGCCGCGGGTTTTCCCCAACCGAGCCGACGGCCGTCAGGTCAAAGTCCTGCGTATCCACGATGGTGTCGATCAGCCCTTCGTTGAGCAGCTCCACCATGGGCGCGGCGATGCCGCCGACCGCCCAGCGCATTTTGATGTTTCTTGCCTTCATCGCGTCGCGTAGGAACAGGGTCGCCGCGATCGAGGGGCCGCCCACGCCCGTCTGGAAGGAAAATCCGTCCCGAAAGTACGGCAGCGCCTCGATCACCTTGGCGCAGCTCTTGGCCATCAGCAGGTCGCGCGGGTCCTTGGTCACGCGCGCCGCGGCGCTGGCGATCTTCCTCGGGTTGCCGATCTCGTCCACAACCACCACATAGTCCACATCCACGCCCTCGATGGAAGCGGGCATGTTGGGGAAGGGCACCAGGGTGTCGGTGATCACCACGACCTTGTCGGCATAGCGCGCATCCGCCACGGCGTAAGAAAGCACGCCGCAGTCGGATTTTCCGCCCTTTGCGCGGGCGTTGCCGCAGCAGTCGCTGGTCGGCGCGCCGATGAAGGCCGCGTCGATATGCACCTCGCCCGCCTCAATGGCGCGCACGCGGCCGCCGTGGGAGCGGAGGATGGCGGGCGTTTTCAGCTTCCCGCGCGAGACGACCTCGCCCATCCTGCCGCGGATGCCGCTGGTCTGAATGCCGGTCACGACGCCCTGTTCGATCAGCTCGGCCACGGGATCATGCGCCGCGCCCAGGGAGGAGGCGGCGATGGTGATGTCCTTCAGGCCCATCCGCGCGATCTCCTTCATGACCATGTTCACCACATAGTCGCCGTCGCGGAAATGATGGTGGAACGAAACGGTGGCGCCGTCCCGAAGGCCGCATTGTTCAATCGCCTCGCGCAGCGTGGGGACCAGCTTGTCCTCGCGCGGCGCCACGCAGGCGCGCACCTTGGGGGCGGCCTTTTGGTATTCGTAGCCGTCGCGGGCGTTGTTGCCCTGAAAAACCTCATAGCCGTTTTGAAGCAGCGCGTCCGGAATTTCGCGCCCGATTGCGTTTTTCATGTTACAGATCCCCCTTGTACACGCCCGAGGCCTTGGCCAGCGCGATCACCCGCTCCGCGCCCGGCAGAAAGGCGATGTCGATCATTTTTCCGTCCACCGTGAACACGCCGACGCCCGCCGCGGCCTGTTCGCGCATGGCGCGGACGATCTTTTCCGCGGCGCGGATTTCCTTTTCGCCGGGCGTGAAGATTTCGTGGACGATCTCGATCTGCTTGGGGCTGATGATGGATTTGCCGTCAAAGCCCATCTGCTTGTTTTGGATGACCTCCGCGCGAAAGCCCTCCATATCGTCCAGGTCGGTGAACACGGTATCAAAGCACTGGACTTTGGCGGCGCGCGCCGCCAGCAGCATCTGCCCGCGGCCGACCAGCATTTCCACGCCTCCGGGCGAGTAGCTCGTCTGCATGGCCTTTCGAAAGTCGCTTCCCGAAATGGCCACGCCGATCATGCGCTGGGGGCAGGCCGTGCAAATCTCATAGGCGTTGAGGACGCCGAGCGGCGATTCGATCGCCGCCATGACCAGCGTAAACCCTTTTTGAACGCCGAACTCCTCCTCGGCCTTTTCAATGTGCTCGACCACCGTGTGCACCTCGCCGGCGTGTTCGCATTTGGGGATGCGGATGCCGTCGCACCCGGCGGCGACGGACACGCGGATGTCCTCCTGCCAGTGCTTTGTATCCAGGCCGTTGATGCGCACGATTTTTTCACAGCCGCGGTAGTCCACGGTCTTTAGGGCGTGATACAGCGAAAAGCGCGCCGCGTCCTTCTGGTTTTCGGCGACAGCGTCCTCCAGGTCAAACATCAGGCTGTCGGCGCCGTAGATGTAGGCGTCCTTGATCAGCCCGGGCTGCTGGGCGGAAAGAAACATCATGGTGCGGCGAAGCCTCCGGAGATTGGGGTTTTGGCTCATGCCCTGATCACACCTCCCCAGGGATACTCCTTGTCAACGCCGCACGCGCGAAACACCGCGCATTCCACGCGCGCGCGCAGGGTGCAGTCCAGCGCGCCCCTGTCCACCACGATCACGGCGGCGTTTTGGACGCCAAGGTTGCCGAGCGTTTCCAGCACCGTTTCGCGGATCTGCCGCCCGTACTGGCTGATGACATTGCTCTTGATATCCAGCGAAATCCCGTTATCCGACGGCTCGATCATGACCTGCGCGTCGCTGGATTCCAAGGTGCCCGCGAGCGCCGGCTGTAAAATCTTCACGCCGATTCCCCCCCTTTGTTTTTGATTGGACGTATTGGAGACGGACCCGTGGATGTGCAAAAATCCAATTCGCTGCTTCTATCATATCGGGTGTTCGGTCTTTTTTCAAATGCCAAAAACCGAATATTCTCCATAGACAATTGTTTATATCCCTGGCCCATGGTATAATCAACATACTATGGGGGCTGCGATGCGAAAGAGCCCAAAGGAGGCTCTCCAAATGACCAAAAAGGAACTTCTGTATATCAAAACGATCGCGGATGAGGGCAGCATTTCAAAGGCCGCCAAAAAGCTGTATATCACCCAGCCCTCCCTGAGCCACTGCGTGCAGCGCATTGAAGAGAAGCTGGGCACCAAGCTGTTCGTCCGAAGCGCCGGCGGGCTGCTGCTCACCTACGCGGGCAAAAGGTATTACAGCGTGGCCATCGAGATCCTGCGGCTGTACAACGACTTTGAAATCGAGATCAGCGAGATCGGCGATTTGAAAAAAGGGCGCATCACCGTCGGCATCACCAATTATCTGGGCACATGGGTGCTGCCCAAGGTGCTGCCGGACTTTAAGCGCCTCTACCCCAACATCCGGGTCGTGCCGCAGGAGCAATCCTCGGACGAGCTGGAAAAAAGCCTGGACATGCGCCACCTGGACTTTGCCGTGATGCACATCGCGCCCAACTCCATTGAACAGTCCTCTCCCGAAATCACCTATTCCATCATCCACCGCGATCCCTTCGTGGTGGTGGCGCCGTCCGGCAGCGGGCTTTCCAGCCTGGCAAAGCCGTCGCCGCACGGCGGGCTGCCCATTTTGGATGTCAAGGACATCATTGACCAGCCCTTTGTCACGGTCACGCGCGGCAAGCGCATCCGGCAGGTGACGGACGCCATTTTTTACAAGCTGGGCGCCGCGCCCAACATCATCCTGACCACGCAGTCCTTTGAAACCGCGCGCCGGCTCTGCGCGCAGGGGTACGGCATCACCTTCATTTCCTGGGAGTATTCGCGCATCTTCCAGGACGACATCCCCGTGGAGTATTACGCCATCGACGAATCCTATATGCCCTACTGGGATCTGTGCATCGCCCTGCCCAAGGACTATTATGTAACCAAGGCCTCCCAGGCGCTCATTCAGATGATCAAAGAGAAGATGGGGACGGAGCCCCTGATCAGCATATAAAAATTTTCATCCCCCTTGCCAGAAGGCTCTGGTTTTGCTATATTTCTTGTATCCAAGATACAGTTTGAGGTGCATCCGACATGCAGAAGCTTTCCCCCGAACGCATGCGTCCGATCCGCGACGAGGTGTACGATATTCTGCGGCAGGCCATCCTGGACGGAACCTACCGCCCCGGCGACAAGCTCAAGGAAGAGGATCTGGCGCTGCGCCTGGGGGTGAGCCGAACGCCCGTCCGGGAGGCGCTGCGGAAGCTCGAGGTGGGAAGCTATGTCAAGCCGCATTCCCATCGCAGCGTGGTCGTCAGCCCGGTGGACCCGGATGAGGTGGAGGATCTGCTGGAGATCCGCCGCGAGGTGGAGGTACGCCTGATCCGAAAGGCGGCCGCGCACGCGACGCCCGAGGGGATCGCGAAGCTGCGCCGGCTGCTTTGGGAGGCGGACGGGGCGGAGGAGCTTTCCGTGCGCCTGGAAAGGGTCGAAGCGTTCAACGCGCTGATGCTGGGGCTTTCCCAAAGCAGCCAACTGCTGCTTTTGCACAAAAAGGTGCGCGAAATGCTGCAACGCGTGCTGGTCTCCGGCCACGCGGACCCGGCGCGGGCGCGCGTTGCCGTGCGGGAGCATGCCGCCATCGTCGATGCGCTGGAGGCAAAGGACCCAGACTTGGCCGAAGCACGCCTGCGCGAGCACCTGAGCGACTCCCGGCGCTTCCTGAAGCTGCGCCAACAGGAGGAGAAAGGCGAATCATCATGCTGAAATCCATCGCATGCCAGCTCTACCGCGGGGGCACCAGCAAGGGGCTGTTCTTTTTGGAAAGCGACCTGCCGCCCGCGGGCGAAGCGCGCGACAACCTGCTGCTTCGCGTGATGGGCAGCCCGGACGTGCGCCAGATCGACGGCCTGGGCGGCGCGTCGTCCATGACCAGCAAGGTCGCCATCGTGCGGAAAAGCGCGGACCCTGACCGGGATGTGGACTACACCTTCGGCCAGGTATCGCTGGACGAGCCGCTGGTGTCCTATGACGGCAACTGCGGAAACGTGTTGTCCGCCGTGGGCGCGTACGCCATTGACAATGGGCTGGTGCCCGCGCGCGAGGGCGAAACGCTGGTGCGCGTGTACAACACCAACACCCGAAAGATCATTGACCAGTATATCCCCGTTTGCGGCGGACAGGTGCAGTATGACGGGGATTTTCACCTGCCCGGCGTCCCCGGGACCAGCAGCGAGATCCGTCTGTGCTTCCGCCGTCCCGCAGGCGCGGTCACGGGCCGCCTTTTGCCTGCGGGCAGCCCGTGCGGTACGCTGGAAGTCCCTGGCCTCGGCGAAATTTCCGTTTCCATCGTGGACTGCGCCAACCCCGTGTGCTTTGTGCTCGCAAAGGAGGTCGGCATGCGCGGCACGGAGCTGCCCGAGGAGATCGATGGCGACGGACGGCTGCTTGACAGGCTCGAGAGCATCCGCGCGGCCGCTGCCGTGCGGCTCGGCTTCCTGAGCGACCCGGCGCGCGGCCGCGCGGAAAGCCCCGCCGTGCCCAAGCTGGTCGTCCTGTCGCCCGCGGCGGCCTGTTCGCTGGTATCGGGCGGCAGCCTTTTGCCAAAGGAGGCGGACATCACCTGCCGCATGATGTCCATGCAGCGCGCGCACCGGACCTACGCGTTCAGCGCGGCGCTGTGCACCGCGGCGGCCGCGGCCATCCCCGGCACGCTGGTGCAAAGGCTTTGCTCGCCGCGCGCGGACGGCACGCGCCTTCGCATCGCGCATACGGACGGCGTGATGACCGCCGGCGTAACGCTTTGCACGGGACAGGGCGGCGCGATCGACATAGAATCCGCGTACGGGGTGCGGACGGCGCGACGGCTGTTCTCGGGGCTGGCCTATTACCGCTGAGCGCGCCGCCTTGCCCGCGGGGGTTGGTATGCATGTGTTTTGAATTTTCTGTATCCAAGATACAATATAGGGGGCGTGAAAATGGGACGCACCATGACACGGAAGATCCTTGAGGCGCACCTGCTTTCCGGGGCCATGCGCCCGGACGAGGAGATCGCCATCCGCATCGACCACACCATCACGCATGACGTGACGGGCACGCCGGCCTACCTCGCCTTTGAGGCGATGGGCGTGGACCGCGTCAGGACGCAGAAATCCGTCAGCTACATCGACCACAACCTGCTGTACGCGGACAACAAAAACCCGGACGACCACCGCTATTTGCAGACCGTGGCCGCCCGGTATGGCGTCTATCTGTCCAAGGCGGGCAACGGCATCCTGCATACCGTGCACTTTGAGCGCTTCTCCAAGCCGGGCATCACGCTCCTGGGCAGCGACAGCCATACGCCCACCGGCGGGGCCATCGGCGCGTTCTGCCTGGGCGCCGGTGGGCTGGACGTGGCGCTTGCTATGGCCGGGGAGCCGATCTACCTGAAATACCCGCGCGTGGTGAACGTGCGCCTGCACGGCGCGCTGCGGGGCGGCGTGGGCGCCAAGGACGTGATCCTGGAAATGCTACGGCGTGAGAGCGTCAAGGGCGGCCTCGGCAAGGTGTACGAGTACACGGGCGAGGGCCTTTCCTGCCTGAGCGTGCGCGACCGCTCCACCATCGCCAACATGGGCGCGGAAATGGGCGCCACGACCTCCCTGTTCCCGAGCGACGAGGCCGTGCGCGCGTTCTTTGTCAAGGAAGGGCGGGAAGAGGACTGGACGCCGCTTTGCGCGGACGAGGACGCCGTGTATGACGAGGCCCTGGACATCGACCTCGGCGCGCTTTCGCCGATGGTGGCCATGCCGGACATGCCCGATAATGTGGCCCAGGCCCACGACTGCGAAAATGTCGCGCTGGATCAGGTTTTTCTTGGAAGCTGCACCAACGCCGGCTACACCGACTTTGCCAAGGCGGCGGCCATCTTAAAGGGGCGCAAGGTGCACCCGCGCGTCAGCCTGGTCGCGGCGCCGGGCAGCCGCCAGCTGTACCTGATGCTGCTGCGCGACGGCATCATCGAAACCCTCGTGCTTTCGGGCGCGCGCATTTTGGAGTGCGGCTGCGGCGCGTGCTGCGGCATCGGGCAGGCCCCGCCCACGGACGGCGTTTCGCTGCGCACCTCCAACCGAAACTTTAAGGGCCGAGGCGGCCACCTGGCGGCCAAGCTGTACCTTTCAGGCCCCGAGGTCGCCGCGGCCAGCGCCGTGACCGGCCATATCACCGACCCGCGCGATTTCTGCGACGTGTCCGCCCTGAGCGCCATTCGCGAGCCGGACACGTACATCATCGACGATTCCCTGCTGCTGCCGCCCGCGGAAAACGGGGCGGATGTCGCGATCCTGCGCGGGCCCAACATCAAGCCCATGCCCGTCGGTACGCCGATCGCGGGTGATCTGGAGGCCAAGGTGTCCGGCGTGCGGGGCGACAACATCACCACGGACGACATCACGCCCGCCAACGCGCAGTTCTCGGCCCTGCGTTCCAACATCCCGGAGATCAGCAAGCACTGCTACGGCCGCATGGACCCCGGCTTTGCCGAGCGCTGCCGGGAATATGGAAAAAGCATTCTGGTCGCGGGCGAAAACTACGGGCAGGGCTCCAGCCGCGAGCACGCGGCCATTTCGCCCATGTACCTGGGCGTCAAGGCCATTTTGGCAAAGAGCATGGCGCGCATCCACAAAAACAACCTTGTCAACCACGGCGTGGTGCCGCTGCTGTTTCAAAACCCGGAGGACTACAGCGTCTTTTCGCTGGGCGACGACATTCGCATCGCGGATTTCGCGGCCTCCCTGCGCGCGCGAAGCGTCTTGGTGGAGAACCGGACGAAGGGCGCCGCCGCCAAGGCCACGGTTGATCTGACCGACCGCGAGATCGAGGTGCTGATCGCCGGCGGGCAGCTTCGCGCGGTCAGGGACCGAAACCAAAGGAAGCAGGCGTAAAGGAGGGAGCAACGTTATGAACGCACAGATTCAGGCCGCGTGCGAAAAGTTCGCCGCGCTGCTTCAAAGCGAGTATGCGCGCATCGAGCAAATGCGGCAGGATACCGAGATGACGGACTTTGCCGCGATGGACCGGATCACCGTCGGCGTGATGCCGGGCGACGGCATCGGCCCCCTGATCACCGAGCAGGCGCTTCGCGTGCTGCACGCGCTGATGCAAAAGGAGATCGCCGAAGGAAGGGTCAGGGTGCGCATGATCGAGGGCATGACGATCGAGCGCCGGGCGAAGACGGGGCAGAGCCTGCCCGAGGACGTGCTCGCCGCGTGCAAGGAATGCCAGGTGCTGCTCAAAGGCCCCTTTGTGACGCCGCGCGCCGGCGATCCCTGGCCCAACCTAATCTCCGCCAACAGCCTCCTTCGGCGGGAACTGAACCTGTACGCCGCGGTGCGCCCGGTCAAAATTCCTGAGAAAAACATCGACTGGTGCTTTTTCCGCGAGAACATCGAAGGCGAATACATCTGGGGCAACAAGGGCATCCAGGTCAGCGACGACCTGGCCGTCGACTTCAAGGTGCAAACGCGTTGCGGCAGCGAGCGCATCGCGCGCGCGGCGTTTGATTACGCGGTCAAAAACGGCAAGCGCAACGTGACCGTCGTCACCAAGGCCAACATCGTCAAGCTTGGCGACGGCAACTTCCTGTCCACGGTTCACCGCATCGGGGAAGCGGAATACCCGGGCATCCAGGTGCAGGAGCGCCTGGTGGACGCCATGGCCGCCAAGATGATGGACCCGGAGTTTTGCGCCGGGTGCGAGGTGTTCGTGCTGCCCAACCTCTACGGCGACATTGTGACCGACGTGGCGGCGGAGCACCAGGGCGGCCTCGGTACGGCGTCCAGCTCCAACATCGGCAACCGCTACGCGCTGTTTGAGGCCATCCACGGCACCGCGCCCTTTTTGATCAGCCACGGCCGCGCGAAGTACGCCGACCCCTGCAGCCTGATCCGCGCGGTGGGCATGCTGGCGGCGCACATCGGATACGGGGACCGCAAGGACTGTTTGGAGCGCGCGCTTGACATCTGCACGCGCACGGAGCGAAAGGCGGTCATCACCACGGACAGGGACGGCGCGACCACCGCGGAATTCACCGATTATCTGCTTGAAACGCTCGGGCGTCTGATGGCTTGAAGGAGGAAAACGAAATGGCACAGTATCCGGTTGTGTATATGCGCGGCGGCACGAGCAAGGGGCTGATGTTCCGCCGGGAAAACCTGCCAGAGGACAGGGCGCTGTGGGACGACATCTTTCTCAAGTGCATGGGCGGCCCGGACCCCAAGCAGATGGACGGCATGGGCGGCACGGTGTCCTCGAGCAACAAGATCGTGGTCGTCTGGAAAAGCGAGCGAGAGGGCGTGGACGTCGAGTACTTGGTCGGCCAGGTGGTGGTCGGCAAGTGGCAGGTGGACTACAAGTCCAACTGCGGCAACATGACCAGCGCCACCGCGCCCTTTGCGATCGAGGAGGGGCTGGTCGAAACCCTGCGGGAGCCCGTGACCCGGGTGCGCATGTACAACGAAAATACCCGCAAGATCATCCACGTGGACGTGCCCGTCAAGGACAGCAGGTTTGACAACGACGGCGACTGCCGTATCGCGGGCGTGGACGGGACCGCGGGGGAACTGATGGTGCGCTTCATGAACCCGGCCGGGTCCAAGACGGGCAAGCTTCTGCCCACGGGCAGGGCGCTGGATGTGCTGGATGTGCCGGGCGTGGGATCGATCGAGGCGACCATTTTGGACGTGTCCAACCCCATGATCCTCGTTTGCGCGCAGGACGTGGGCGCGACGGCGGAGGAAACGCCCGATCAGGCGAACCAAAATGCTCCGCTGATGGAAAAGCTGGAGGCCATCCGCGCGCTGGTCGCGGCAAAGCTGGGCTTTTGCGACAGCGCGGAAACGGCCGCCGAACAGACCCCGGCCATCCCGAAGATCGGCTTTTTTGCCCCGCCCGTCACCTATGCGGCGCTGGACGGCGAAACGGTGCGGGCCGAGGATATGGACGTGTGCGTGCGCGTCATCAGCGTGTTCAAGTGCCACAAGGCCTGTCCGCTGACCAGCGCGGGCGCCATCAGCGTGGCGGCCCGGCTGCCCGGCTCGCTCCTGTCTCGCAAACTGCCCGCGCTCGCCGCGCTTAAGGAGATCCGCATCGGCCACCCCAGCGGCGTGATGGCCATGCGCCCGCATTTTTCGCAAACCAAAAACGGCCTGGATGTGACGGACGTGGCCGTGCAGCGCACCGCGCGGCGTATCATGGAAGGCACAATCTATGTAAAGGACTGAGCGCATGGTCACACTGCATGAAGGGCCCCATTTTCTCTTTCACGGCGAATTCCTGCCGGACTGCCCCACGGCGCGCGAACACCTCGCCGCGCAGGGCGTGAAAGCGGAGGAGATCGACCGGGCGGACGCCGGAAGCATGGCGCGGCGAATTCTGTCCGCCCACAGCGAATGCGGCGGGGGACCGCTGTACCGCCTGCGCTTTGACGCGCTGGTATCGCCGGACAACAACTACGTCAGCATCCTGCAAACGGCGCGCGCGGCCGGGCTCACCGCCTTTCCCATGCCCTATGTGCTGACCAACTGCCATAATTCCTACTGCGCGGTGGGCGGCACCGCCAACGAGGACGACCACCGTTTCGGCCTGTCCTGCGCGAAAAAGTACGGCGGCATCTTCGTGCCGCGCTTTCGGGGCGTGCTGCACCAGTATATCCGCGAGACCATGGCCGGCCACGGAAAAATGATCCTGGGCTCGGACAGCCATACGCGCTACGGCGCTTTGGGCACGCTTGGCATTGGCGAAGGCGGCGGCGAGCTGGTCAAGCAGCT
>CAZUIA010000037.1:0-16713 GCA_964620835.1 uncultured Oscillospiraceae bacterium | reverse complement strand
TGCAAACAGCCACTCTCCGTTTGCACCGGAAAGTGGCTATTTGTTGATGGTCTGACCCTGAAACCTCAACGGTTTCAGGGTTTTTCGTTTTGATACCTTTTGCACTTTGTTGGCAACGTGTTCGCACCAGCTGATTATGCCCCCGCATCCGGGGGCTTTTCTATGCCCTTATGGCGTTGAGTTATAGAAAGCTGAATAGCTCGGCCTCATGTGCTGGGCAGTCCACCTACTCGGTGAAGCGGATTGAGGAAGACGTGCTCAAAGTAGTGCTTCTTAGGCCCTTGGCAACCCCTGCTATGCAAAAGCGCGGCAGGGGTTATCAAGGGCCTGAAGACCTGTGCGGCAGAGCCGCACAGGTCTTCAATAGCTGGAGATACGCTATAAATCTGTCCAAAAGCCGGCATTTTCCCCGGCACAGCCAAAGGAGATACCCGTTTCCTCAAAACGCCATCGGCGCCCCTCAGCCCTTTTCCAGCACGATGCTTTCCAGCCGGGGCCCGATGCCCAGCGCGGTCACGAGCTTTTTCGGCTTCACCGTCAGCGTATAAAGGCCCGGTTGGACAAAGCGCAGCGTGTCCTTGGCGAAGGATGCGACATTCTGCCGGTGGAAAAGGTTCGGCGGAAAGGTTCGTTCGTCGTCCTCTATCGCAACGTCGATGCTCTGCTCCGCGGCGCTGATTTGGAAAATGTGTCCGCCCTCCCAAGGCATGTCGTCGCAGGCGCTGGTCTGGTTTTCGGTATAGGTGTTGACTGTCAGCCGGTACGCCCCGGGCGTCAGCACCTTGAATGTCCAGGTGGCGAAATCGATCGTGCGGTACCAGTTTTCCAGCACGCCGTTGCGGTCTACGCGGACAGCGGGCACGCCTCGCAGCGCGGGCAGCGCGTCCTCATCGGAAAACAGGCCCGCCTTGTGCGCAGGCAGGGCGATGCGCCCGCCGTACTCGGTCAGCGTCTGGTCCATTTGGGGCGTGCCTTCCACGCAAAGCGCGATGACCGAAACCTCCGCGTCCGGAGCGTCCGCCGGCAGCGTCAGGATCAACTGGTCATCGCCCGACGCCTCATCGCGCCGCTGCACGAAGGGAACCGCTTCGCCGGTTGCCAGCAGCTTAGCTCCGGTCACCCGGTTCATCAGGCCGGACACGCGGAAGAGGCCGGGCTGCCAGTCAAATAGGTGCAGATATACGCGCCCCTCGCCCGCCGTCACCGCGCCAAAGGGCGGGGTATAGCTCAAAAGACAGCCCTTTACGCCGTAGATGGATTCGCCGTTTTTGCGCATCCATTGGCCGATAGCGGCAAGGCGCTCTCGGCTCGCCTCGGGGATCAGGCCCTCCTTCGTGGGCCCGACGTTGAGCAGGTAGTTGCCCCCCTTGCCGACGATGCTGACCAGCAGCCGAAGCAGGGTGCCGACGCTCTTCCATTCGGTGTCCTGCCGCTTGAACCCCCACGTATGGTTCATGGTGGCGGGGCTTTCCCAGGGCGCGTCGTTGATGTTGTTGGGCACCTGGTTGTCGCCGTAGCCGATGTAGTCGCCCTGGTTCTGTCCCACGCGTGGGCCGACGATGCATTCCGGCTGAATCGCGTGCACGATATCGCGAAAGCGCCGGGCGTTATAGAGCGACTGATCGCCTGGGGTGTCATACCAGATCAGGCCGATGGGGCCGTAGTTTGTCAGCAGTTCCACAACCTGCGGAATCGCCTTCTCGTCCATGTATTGCTCAAAAACTTTTCCCTCGTCGGGGTACGTGCCCTCCCACTGCTTCCAGACGAACGCGCCGTTGGGGTCGATCCAGTCCTGGTACTGCGAGTAGTAAAAGCACAGCTTGATGCCCTGCTCCTGGCAGGCCCGGGCCAGCTCCTTCATCGGGTCCTTGCCGTACGGCGTAGCATCGACGATGTTGAAATCCGACACCCGCGATTTGAACATCGCAAACCCGTCGTGGTGCTTGCTGGTGATGACCAGATATTTCATGCCGGCGTCCTTGGCGATGCGGACCCATTCGTCGGCGTCAAACTGCACGGGGTTGAACGAGGCGGCCAGTGTCTTATATTCCTCCACGGGAATTTCGCCAAAGCGCATGATCTGCTCACCGATGCCCCGCACTGGGCGGCCTTTGTAATACCCTTCCAACTGCGCGTACAGCCCCCAATGGATGAACAGCCCAAACTTCGCCTCGCGAAACCACTCGAGCCGCTCGGCGTCAGTGGGATAGCGCCGATTTGCGTACATCTCTGGCATGTTGCGTCCTTTCCGGGTGTGACGGAGCCCGAAGCGCGATACGCCCCGGGCTCCGCGGGCATTAGGCCCGGTCACCCCTGTTTGCAATGGCTTATTGTTGCGCGTAGATCGACGAATCGTAGGCCGCCTGCAGGATTTCCAGGTAGCGGGGCAGGCCCATGTCGCCAAGCGTTTTGACGTAGGTTTCCCAATCGCCGTCCAGGTTCATTTCGCCGGTGACGAACTTGTTGAGCGATTCGGCGACGTAGCTGTTGATCGTCAGCTTGATCTGCGCGTATTCGGCGTTCTCCGCCTCGGGGATGAACAGCGTCGGCGGCAGCACCTTATCGTCCGGCGTCGCGTAGGGCGCGTAGGCGACGGTGGCCTGGTAGAGCCGCGTTTCCAGGCCCGTGGCCTTGAAAATGTCCTGCTCGGCCAGCTGGCCCAGGCGCCACGCGCTGGAGCGGTTCAGGTTGCCCTTTTGGTTCCAGTTGACGTTCTGAACGTCGGTGAAGGTGATGAGCGGCTCATAGAGCGCCTGTTCGCCGTTGATGGCCTTTTCGCCCGGCTCGCAGACGCGGTACTGTTCGCCCGCAGCCCCGAAATAGGCGCGGTAGGCGAACTCCTCGGAATACAGGAAATCGGCTAGGCGGAAGGCGATCTCCGGGTATTCGCAGGTGGTGCTGATGGCAAACGCGTTGGCAAAGCCGGAGCTGTCGTCGAGCGTATACGGGTAGTTGGCCGTCGTGCGAACGCCACCGGGGCCCGCGACCGGCTCTAGGGGCATATAAGCCTTGTGCCGCTCGGCGTTCAAATCGCAAAACGCGCTCGGGGAATGCGAGGCGAACATGCCGATGAGGTTGCCGTCGTCATAGGCGATTTTCGCTTTGAGCGTCGTGGCGTCCTGCGTGGAAAACTCTGGGTCAATCAGGCCTTCGGCATACAGCTTCTGGACAAACCGCAGTCCCTCCCGGAAGTCTTCCTTATTGTAGGAAACGTCCACCGTGCCGTCAAACGGCTGCACCCAGCCGTTCTGGGAATCAAAGGTGATGAACGAGGAGATCAGGTACGCCAGCGGGGAGTAGTAGGACCGCGCGCTGCTGGAGCCGATGTTGCTGTAGGTGCCGATGCCCGACAGCGGGATTTCGTCCTTCAGGCCGTTGCCGTTGGGGTCGCCGTCCCGAAAGGCGATCAACACCGAAAGCAGCTCGTCGGTCGTCGTCGGCATGCTGAGCCCGAGCGCATCGAGCCACTCGGTATTGATCCACATTTTGTTGCGCAGCGTCATGTGGTACGCCTCGTTGACCTGGGAGAGCGCGTAGATGTTGCCGTCTGGCGCGACGGCGTCGGTGTAGGCGTAGGGCGACTGCGCAAAGACCTGCTTGGTATAGTGGCCGTATTCCTCGATCAGATCGTTCAGCGGCAGGAAGATGCCCTGCTGCACGCCGTAGTTCATGATGTCCTGCTGGGAAAGATAGCAGCTCAGGAAGATGTCCGGATAATCGCCGCTGGCCAAAATAACGGCCTTGGACTGCACGATGTCCCCGACGACTTCCCATTCCAGATGGACGTTCGTTTTTTCCTCCAGCCATTTCGTGCACGCGTTGGTCACGTAGTCCTCCACGCGCTGGTCCATCCCGGTCAGCACGCGCAGCGTGATCGTTTCTTCGGTGATGGGAAACGTCGGTTCCTTGGGTTCGGCGAGCGCAAGCCCGGTGGTGCACACCAGCGCCAGCGCCACTGCGATCGCGAGCAGCTTCTTCATGCGGTTCCCTCCTTGACGGCCCGAAGGCCCTATTATGCTCACCCGCGCACGGCGCGGCGGGAGAACGTACGGCGGCGGATTATCCCTTGATGGACCCGATCATAACGCCCTTGACGAAGTATTTTTGGATGAACGGATACAGCGCCAGAATCGGCAGGCTGCCGACGACGATCAGCGAGTATTTCAGCAGCGCCTCCATGCCCTGGGCCGCGATTTCGCTCTGCACGTCGGAGATCATCTCGGCGGAATACTGGTTCATAATCAGGATGTTGCGCAGGATGATCTGCAGCGGGAAAAGCTCCTTCTTGCGCAGGTACAAAAGCGCCGGCATGTACGAATTCCAGTGGTAGACCGCGTAAAAGAGCACCAGCACGGCGAGGATCGCCTTGGACAGCGGCAGCACGATGCGAAAGATGAAGCCGATGTCGCTGCAGCCGTCCAGATCGGCCGCCTCGCGCAGCTCGTCGGGGATCGTTGTGGCAAAGAACGTCCGCGCGATGATGATGTTGTACGCCGATACCGCCAGCGGGAAGATGATGGCCCCGCGCTTGCCCAGCAGGTTCAGGTCCTTGATGACCAGATACGTCGGCACCATGCCGCCGGAAAAGAGCATGGTGAACGTGATATACGCCATGATGACGCCGCGGCCGTAGAAATCCTTGCGCGAGAGGGGAAAGGCGGCCATCACCGACAGCACGACGCCAAGGCCCGTGGCCGTTGTGGTGTAAAACACCGTGTTCAAGTATCCGGTAAAGATCTGTTTGTTTTTGAACACCGCCTGATATCCCTCAAGGCTCGGGCTGACCGGGTAAAGCCAGACCTTTCCGGTCATGACGGCCGACGGAGCGCTGAAGGACGAGGACAGCACGTACACCAGCGGATAGACGACCGCCAGCAGAAACAGGCTTAAAAGCGCGTAGGAAACAAGGAGGAACACGCGATCGGGCAGCGAATCCCGGATGCGCGTCGGCTTCCGATGGGCCTGAAGCGATGGCTGTTGCATGCGATTTCCTCCTGTGGCAGTGTGGGTCGGGTGCGCTTGGCCAAGGCCTACCAAAGGCTGGTTTCGCTAAACCGCCGGGCGAACAGGTTCACGCCGATGACAAGCCCCAGATTGATCACCGAATTGAACAGGCCGACGGCCGTCGCATAGCTGAAGTCGGCATTGATGATGCCCATGGTGTACACGTGGGTGGAGATCACCTCCGATACGCTCAGGTTGGCCGCGTTCTGCATGGCCAGCACCTTGTCGACCCCCAGGTTCATCACCCTGCCCATCTCCAGAATCAGCAGGATGACCGCCGTCGGCATGATGCTGGGAATGTCCACGTGCCATATCTTTTGCAGGCGCGTCGCCCCGTCCATTTTCGCGGCTTCATAGTAGGTCGGGTCGACCGCCGACAGCGCGGCGATGTAGATGATGGAGCTGTACCCCGTGTGCTGCCAGATGCCCGACAGGACGTACAGCGTGCGGAACATCCCGGCCTCGGCCAAAAAATTGATGCGGTCAAACCCCAGGGCCGCCAGAATGCTGTTGATGATGCCGAAGCGAAGCGACAGCATCTGGTTGAGCATGGCGACGATGACGATCGTTGAAATGAAGTGCGGGGCGTAGCTGATCAGCTGGGCGGCGCGCTTGTACTTGCGGTTGCCGATCTCATTGAGCATCAGCGCGAACACGATGGGCACGGGAAAGCTGGCGAGAATATTGTACAGGCTGAGGATGACGGTGTTTGTGAAGATGCGCGTAAAATTATAGGACGTGAGGAACCGGGCAAAATGCTTCACGGCCACCCAGTCGCTGCCCCAAATGCCCTTGGAGGCGTTGAAGCTTTTGAACGCCACCTGCAGGCCCGCCATGGGCAGGTAATAGAAGATGAACATGTGTGCCAGCGGAAAGAAAATCAGCACATAGTACTGCCAGTGCCTCGCGATCTTCCGGACGGCGGGACGGCTACGCCTTACGGGCTGCGCGGTCATGGTCAATCCCCCTTGCGTTCGGTCGGGTGCGAAGGGTGCGAAAAGGTGGGATGAAGGCGTAGGCGGCCTTGCCTTCACCGCCGGCAGGGGCTTTGGGTAGCGTCATCATACGGGAAAGCCGCGGCTTGGGCAAGTATAAATTGCTATAGTAAGCGGAAATATTTAAGATTTCATCGGACAATTGTTGAAATTATGTCCATTTCACAGTATACTCACAGCGGGAGCAGCGAAATGGAGCAAGCGTTGGCAATATATAAAGCGGACGGGCCTATGGTGAAAATAGATGGGAAATGAAAGAATCACAGTCAAATCTTTCTTTTTTTGGCTTTCGGGCTCGCTGATGTTCCGGCTGTTGGTGACGAACCTGCTGATCATCGCGGTGGTCGCGCTGATTGACAACGCGAACTACGAGGCGGTTCTGCGGCTGACGCAGCAGGAGCTTTACCATAAAAAGCTGGGAGTGGCGCAGCAGACGATGGACGTGCTGGAGGACCGCCTGGAAACGGCCGGCGCGTTCAGCCTGCGGGTTTCCCAGAGCATGGGCGTGCAGCGGCTGCTGCGGCTGGGCGCAAACAAAGCGGAAGCGGCGGCGCTTTTGTACGACACGATACCGGACCTGCAAAACTATAGCAGGCATAACGCGTTCATCGAGGACTATTTTTTGTATTTCCCCGGGAGCAACGTTTTTTTGAGCCGGCAGTACGGCCTGTCCAGCGGGCTGACGCATGTGTATGGAAACCGCCTGCAGTATGAAGCGCTGGATGCCGAGGGGTTTACGGCGCTGCTGCTCAGCCGGCATTACACCAACGCGCTGCTGTTTCCGCGCGCCATGCGCTGGGAGGACCGCACCGGGCCGCGCATTGTGCACGTGCAGACGCTGCCGTTTGAAAACGTGTCGCTGCGAAAGGGCGTTCTTGTCTGCCTGATTGATATGGGGCAGGTCAACGCGCTCCTGATGCCGCTTGCGGAGGGGCCGGGGGAGGCGGTGTACCTGCTGGATGCCGAAGGCGCCCTGCTGTACACATACGGGGACGCGCAGGCACAGGCGCCCGGCATCCAGGCCATGGAAGCGCCGTCCGCCTTTTTCCTGCAGGGGGATTCGTTTGTCAGCTATACGCGCTCGCCGGCCACCGGGTGGCTGTATGTCGTGCAAAGCCCGCTCTCAAGCGTGACGCGCGTGGTGGACGGCGCCAGGTCGCAGCATGTGTATACGCGCCTTGCGTGCCTTGTCCTGTGCGTGCTCTTGTCTGTGCTGACGGCGCATTGGCACGCGCGCCCCTTGCGCCAGTCTGCGGCGCGCATCCGCACGGTGCTACCGAACATGCGGCTGCCCGCGCCGGCGAACTTCCGTTCGATGGCCGAGGATCTGACCAGCCTGCTGTCGCGGTATTCCATGCTGGAGGCCTCCGTCGGCCAACAGCAGGCGTTGCTTCGGAGCGCTTTCTTTGACGCGCTGGTGTATGGGCGCTATGCCGAGGAGGCGCACATGCGCCGCCATATGCAGCAGGCGGAAATCCATTTGCCGGGGCCGTGGTACACGGCGGTGCTGATGGAGGCCCAGGGCGGGGAGGGGGGCGCGGCGCTTTTGACGCTGGAAGCCGTCTGGAGCGGCCTGTGCCCGTACGCCTACCTGCACGGCATCTCTGAAAGGCGGGTGCTGGCGCTGTTCAGCTCGGATGCCGAAGATGCCGCCGGCGCGCAGCGCCACCTCGTTGCGGCAGCGGATGCGGCCGTCCGGCGGCTTTCGGTGCCGGAGACGTCTCAGGTCCGCCTGACCGCGGGCGCGCTGACGGACGAACTGCTGCGCATTCAGCAGGCGTACATCCAGGCAACGCACCTGATGAACAACGAACCTTCCCACGAATCGGATCCGATCTCCATTTACACCAGCCAGAAGGCGCGCTGGTCCGTTCGCCTCTATCTGCCGGAAGATGAGGAGAAGCTGATCAACCTGCTGCACACGGGCATGCCGGCGGAGGTTTCGGCGATGCTGGACCGGGTGTTTGGCAAAAGCGTCGGGCTGGTGGGGGATTTGAAGCGGCAGCAGTATGGGCAGCTGCGCGCCGGCCTGCTGCGCGCAATGGAGAGGCTGCCCGCGAAGGAGACGGATGCGGAGGCTAAGGCGCTGCAGGAGGAGCTGCTTTTCATGGTGTTGACCGGCGCGGATGCCGACCGGGACAGGCTGATTCGGACGGCGCACGCGATCCACGGCCTGTTTCAGCGGCGCATGGGCGCGCAGGAAGAGCTGATGGCCCGCCTGCAAGCCTACCTTGACGCGCATCTTGGAGACCCGATGCTCGGGCTTGGCAGCTGCTCGCAGGCGCTCAACCGGTCGGAGGTATACCTGTCGCAGGTGTTCAAGGAGCGCATGGGCGAAAACCTGTCTGTCTATGTCGAGGGCCGGCGGATTGAGCAGGCGCGCCGGCTGATCGCCGAGACGGACCAATCGATGGAACAGATCGCCGCCGCCTGCGGGTACAGCAGCGCCGACACGTTCCGAAAAGCGTTCAAGCGGCGCACCGGAGCGACGCCGATCCACTACCGCCGGACGCGGATGGCGGAAATGGGATGAAAACTCTGCTTGCGGCCTGCGCGCGGCGGATGGATGCGCGGCAGGTTGGCATTACGGCTGTTGCGGGAAAGGACAGCCGTCCGCATTCTGTTGGAATTCGCATAATTCCCGGGGCGAAAGGCGTCCGGATGACTTGGGTTGGCTGTATCCTTTGAGCTTTTACCGTTTTGCTTCCATTTAAAAACACAAGATCGGCACCAAACCATACCCCTTGTGCGAATATCCTATTCAAGGTCATTTATTGCAGATGGCCTTTGTACGCTGTTTGCAATACAATATTCACATTGAAAGATGCTTTGCGTGTTGGGGGGGGCGAACGGTGAACGATTTTGTGTTTTGGCTGCAGAACAAACACGTGAAAATGGGGTTCAATCAAAACAGTGGACGAATTGTGGAGATTACGGCGCTCTCTTCCAATCTGTGCGTAGTTAAGAGCACGATGGGGGCAAACCTCTTTTCTCTGGATGCTTTTCATGACGGCGTGAAGGCTCGATTGGAGCCGGGGGATGGTGTCCGGATTCTGCCGACAACGGCACCGGAAGGTATTGGCGTGGAGCTGCAATACCCTTGTTTATACGATGGGCAACATAGGGTAGCGATTGAGGCAAGCGCTCATGTGACGCTCGCGAACGAAGAAAGCAGCGCCACGTTTACCCTTGAGCTGCGGGGCGACCCGGCAGAATACCGCGTACATTCGGTCTCCCTCCTGTCGCTTGAGGGAGTGAAGGTGGGTTCGCCCCAAAATATGGCGGTGCTGCTGCCCTATTGCGGAGGGGAACGGATCTTCTCCCCAGCCAAAACGCTGACCGCCCCCATTCAGCGCATTCCCTGGAAATGGCAAAGCTATGAATTCTCACATGGGATAGGCGGTCCCGAGGGAAAACCGGACGGTTTCGGCTGGATGGAGCGTGAACTGCGGTGTACGGGGCCCGGCTCCTTTCCTTGGCTATGCGTTGCCAATGAGGCGGAGGACATTGGGCTTTCCCTCTTTTTGGTCAGCCCGTCGCATTCGTTGAGCGCGGTGCGCGTGCGCGTCAAGCCCGGGGAAGAGACCCTGGGCCTGGCCCTTGTGCAGTATCCGCAGATGAAAAACGGCGTGTGGCAAAGTGAGCGCTGTACGCTGGCGGCGCATGGCGGGGATTGGCACGAGGGCGTGGACATCTGGCGGCGTGTCTCTTTGCAGGAGCACCGTTTGCCCCAGCCCGCGTGGTTTGAACAAAGCCCCGGCCTTTCGGCGCACTATGATTTTGTGTACCAGGACGGCACCATGGTGCACCGGTTTTCGGATCTGCCCATGCTGTATCGGCGGGCCCGGGCGCAGGGGCTTGATCATCTGCTTCTCGCGGGCTGGCATGAGGGCGGATTTGACAACGGTTTTCCGGAGTACAGGCCGCACGCGGCGCTGGGCGGGGCCGACGCGTTGCGGGACGGCGTGCACGCCATCCACGCGATGGGCGGCCACGTTTCCTTTTACGTCAACGTTCGGCTATGCAACACGAGGTACGCCCACCGCAGGGAACTGATCGAGCGCGGGGCGGTGACGCTGACAGGCGGAGAAAAAGCCGTGGAATGCTATGGCGATGAGAGCCTGACGTTTGCGTGCATGTGCAGCCAATCGAAAGATTGGCAGGATCATTTGGTGGAAACGGCGCGGTATCTGGCACAGGAAATTGGCGCCGACGGCTTGTACCTGGATCAACTGGCGCTGGCCACGGCCATGGTTTGTGAGGAGGACGCCCATGGCGAGCGGGACGGCTGGAACCGCGGCTACCGCGGCCTTCTGAAAAGAATTCGGGAGGCCGGCGGCGAAAAGCCCCTCGCGCTGATGATCCAGGGGTGCGGGCAGCCCTTTGGGGCGCTTGCCGCAGGGCAGCTTCTCTGCACGCTGTCCATGCTGCATAGCGGCGCTTTCTGCACGCTCTACCGGTATGCTTTTCCCGAAGAAACCCTGATTGAAATGATGACGCCCGAGCGGAACCAGTGGATGCAGCCGCCGGCCGTTTCCCGGCACTCCACCTATCTGATCCATCACGCGTTTGTTCATGGGTTGTATTTCTGGGTGTATGATCTGGAGGACGGCAATTCTTTCGACGGCGACCCCGTCCAGAAAGAAAGATTGCGCCGTGCGCTGGCGCTGCGCGCGGCGTGGCTTGCGGCGTACGGGCCGGGGCTGTTTGAGGATGCGCGGTCCCTTGCCGCCCCCCCGCAAGGGTGGATGATCAAGGAATATGCGCTGGCGCAGGGGCGGCTTCTCGCCTGCGCCAACGAGCGGCCTGTTCGCGGCGCGGTGTCGGTTCGATGGCCGTTCGCTTGCGCGCCCCATGCGGTTGTTCGCACCTGCGATTGTCCCGACCTGGAGGTGCCGACCGCGCTTACCTGGGAGGATGGGGTCGCCCGCATTGAGCTTCCTCAAGCGGAAATGCTGCTTCTTTTGCTGCGGTAGGTGCCTTCATGTGTGAATCCGCATGCCAATGTCAATTTCTACTTCTTGTTTTTGTGCAACAAAAGCCTAGAATGAAATGCAAGGGGGAGTGCCCATGACAACCCGGGCTTTGACGCCACCGGCGCATCGGACGAAGGCGCTGCGTTACCTGCGCCGCAACGGGCAACTCTACCTGCTGCTCATCCCCGTGGTGGCCTACCTGCTGGTCTTTCACTATGCGCCGATGTACGGCCTGATCATCGCGTTCAAGAACTATTCCATCCGGCTTGGCATTTTAGGGAGCAAGTGGGTCGGGTTTGCCCACTTTAAGCGCTTCTTCAATAGCTATTACAGCATGGAAACGATTTCCAATACGCTGACCATAAGCCTTTACTCGCTGCTCGCGGGCATGCCGATGCCGATCCTTCTGGCGCTTTCGCTCAACGAAGTGCGGACAAAGTGGTTCAAGCGCACCGTGCAGACCATTACCTATGCGCCCTACTTCATTTCCACCGTGGTCATATGCTCGATGATCTTCTTGTTTCTTTCCCCGTCCTCCGGCGTGATCAACCGGCTGGTAGAGGCGTTTGGCGGGGAGCGCAAATATTTCATGGGCCTCCCCTCCATGTTCAAGACCATCTACGTCCTCTCGGGCGTTTGGCAGTATACGGGGTGGAATTCGATCATCTATATGGCCGCGCTTTCGGGCATTGACCCGCAGCTGCACGAGGCCGCGATGATCGACGGCGCCGGCCGTTTCCGGCGCATCTGGCACATCAATCTGCCGGGGATTCTGCCCACGGTGGTCATTTTGCTGATCCTCAACAGCGGTACGGTCATGAGCGTCGGCTTTGAGAAAATCTTCCTTTTGCAAAACGATCTGAATCGCTCGGCTTCAGAGGTCATCTCCACGCTCGTCTACCGCCAGGGGCTGATTCAGAACGACTTCAGCTACTCCACAGCGGTCAGCCTGTTCAATTCCGTCGTCAACTGCGTGCTGCTGGTGAGCGTCAACCAAATCGCCAGACGGCTGGGCGATACGAGCCTGTGGTAAAAGGAGGGACAGGGATGCGGCGAGCCAGCATGGCCGACCGGTTGTTTGACTTTGGCGTCTATACGTTTTTGACACTTGTCCTTTTGATCGTTCTGTATCCGCTGTACTTTGTCCTGATCGCCTCCTTCAGCGATCCGATGGCGGTGATGGGCGGCCGGGTGCTCGTCGCTCCCGTCGCGCCCACGCTGGACGCGTACCGGCTTGTGTTTCGCAACTCACAGGTATGGAATGGGTATCGAAACACGATCCTGTACACGCTTTCGGGGACCACGTTGAATCTTCTGCTCTCCATCGCGGCGGCGTATCCTCTGTCGCGCCGGGGGCTGAAGGGGCGTTCGTTCGTGATGGGCATGCTGGTGGTGACGATGTTCTTCTCCGGCGGCCTGATTCCCACATACCTGGTAATCCGAACCCTAGGGCTGCCCAATACGTTCGCCGTAATGATCCTGCCTGAGGCATTGTCGGTATACAACGTCATGATCATGCGGACGTTCTTTATGCACACCATCCCCTATGAGCTGGAGGAGGCCGCGTATGTGGACGGGGCAACGCATCTTCGCACGCTCCGGTCCATCGTCCTGCCGCTGTCAAAGCCCATTCTCGCCGTGATGGTGCTGTACTACGCCATCGCCCACTGGAACTCCTACTTTAACGCCTTGATTTACCTCAAGGACCAATGGAGGTACCCGTTGCAGCTCGTCCTGCGCACGCTCCTGATCCAGGCCCAGGCGTCGGAGGAGAGCTTTGCCGATGTGTCCGGCACATTCAACCGCGTGATGCTGGGGGAGACCATGAAGTATGCGCTGATCATCGTCGCGTCCATTCCCGTTCTCTGCCTGTACCCCATGCTGCAAAAGTACTTTGTACAGGGGGTTATGATCGGTTCCGTCAAAGGGTAATGTGCCGAAACGAGCGCGGCGCGCCGCGATCGAATATGCTTTCAAGGAGGTTCTCTATGAAAAGGCTGACCGTTTTGGTGATGGTGCTGCTGCTTGCATTGTCCTCTACCGCGCTGGCGATTGAACCGCCCCTTCCGTATGCGGGCGAGTTCCCCTTTTCGCAATCGCCCATCACGCTGACCTGCTTTAACATGGCGGGTTCCTATACGCGCGGCGCGTTCCAAGACCAAAAGATCTGGCAGTATCTGAAGGAAAAGACCAACATCGCTTTCGAGTTTGAGAGCTATCAGACCGAGATTCCTGAAAAGCTGGCGCTGAAGATGGTGTCCAACGACCTCCCGGATGTGTTCTACAAGGTGCAGTTGGACAATGCGAGCGTGCTGAAGTACGCGCAGGAGGGCGTTTTTGTGCCGATCACTCCCTACCTGGAGGAGTACGCGCCCAACTTCTATTATCAGATTCAGAACGACCCTTCGCTCAAGGCTTTCCTGACGATGGAGGACGGCGAAATATACGGTTTCAATTACATCGTCAGCGCGGACAACTTTATGACGCCCCCGGTATTTGTAAACGGAGCTTGGCTGAAGGAACTGGGCTACGATGCCGTCCCGGAAGATTTGGTGGCGTTTAAAGACCTGCTGATCAAGGTGCGCGACAGCGACCTGAATGGGAACGGTCAAAAGGATGAGATCGGCTACATCGCCACCTCCTTGGACGCGTTGCTGCAAATCTTTTACGGCGCGTTCGGCATTGGCACGCGCGGCTTCTCCGCGGACACCATCGACATCGACGAGGCTGGAAATCTCCGCTATATTCCAACCAGCGAAGGCTACCGCAAAATGCTCGCCTATGTCGGCGACCTCTACCGCGAGGGCTTGATTTACCAGGAGATCTTTGATAGCAGCATCACAAACATGACCGCCATCGGGGAACAGAACCGTGCGTTTTTAGGCTTGGGAAGCCTGCACTATCTCGGTTCCACCTACACGGATCAGTTCGTCGGCATGGACACCGTATTCAAGGGGCCGGACGGATACCAGTTCAACGCCATGGTCAATAACCCGATTCTCAAGCAGAATACGTTTATCACCTCCGCGAACAAATATCCGGCCGAGACGGTGCGCCTGTTTGATTATTTCTACAGCAAGGAAGGCATTGAGCTGTACTTCATGGGCTTTGAAGGGGAAACCTTCGAGTATGACGAGAATGGGCTGCCCAGGTACAATGACTACGTGCAGAACAACCCCGACGGGCTCATCAATGAAGAGGTGCTCGGCGCGTACGTGCCGTGGGGCGGCGGTGCGAACCCCACCATTGCCGAAAACAGCTGCTTTGGGAACAACATGTATACGGAAATTGAAAAGGCCAACTGCGCCGCGCGCATGGCGTATGCGCCGGAAGTTGTCTGGGGCGAATTCAACTATACGATCGATCAGTACGCCAGGCTGTCCGTGCTGGAAAACGACATCGCCACCTATGTCAATGACATGCGCGCCAAATTCATCACGGGCGACGCGAATTTGGAAACGGACTGGGATTCTTACGTGCAAACGCTCAACAGGATGGGCCTTGCGGAGTTGATCGAAATTTACCAGTCGGGGCTTGATACCTATACCGCGTCCAATGCCAAGTAACCAATAGCTAGGGAAAAATGGAAAATCCGTCCGGTCGCGGCGCGGCCCGACGGATTTTCCGGTTCAGATAGATCAAGGGATGGATGAACTGCGGCGCGCAAAGCGTCAATTTTTTCAGCGGGAAAGCGGGAAGGCGGGGGTATATGGTGCGCGGCGGCATTCGGTCCGGTCTGCTTGCAAACTTTTTCCTGCCGCTCGCAGTGCTTCTGATCACGGTTTCCGTGGCCATCAGCGGCGTGCTGGGGTATCAAAACGCGACGCTGATGCTGAAAAACACCCGTGAACTCTTGGAAAGCTCTCTATTCTTAACCGCCGACACCCTTGATACGCTTATCGCCGAGCTTGACACGGTTGCGTTTGACATCTTAAAGAGCCGTACGCTATATCCACACGCCGTATTTTCCAGCGGTTATTCCGCCATGGTGACCACCGAACGGCTTGTTTCGTATAAAAACGCCAACAACTATCTGCGGGATATCGTGCTATATTATAACGAAGAGACCACGAAAAAATACAGCGCTGCGCCAAGGTACTTTACCACCAGCGGCCCGTTTGACAGCCCTACTTTTTGGAATTATATCCACCCCATTCGCTGGGACGCCGCGCTGCTTGAGCGAACGGTCACGGATGTCGCGCAGCCCACGATTGTCTTTCCGGTTGCGGAGCGCATCAAAAACGCTGACAGCACCTACCTGATGTATATATACCCGGATAAAGATCCGATCTCCAATGCCAGGCCCCGGGGCGTGGTCATTTTCCTGCTTGACGCGGCGCGGCTTACGGAGCACATGGCGCATACCGTTTCGGTAAACGGCGGCGGGCTGTGCGTGTATGACGGCAATGGCCGTGTTGTTTTTTACGTGGGGCAGGGGGAGGAGCAGGCGTTCGGCGAAGCGCAAGCCGCGTGGCAGAAAGGCATTGTCCACTCGGAACGCTTGCCTTCCGGCAATACCAGGATGACCCTGCGCACTGCGGCGCGTCATTTCACCTATATCCTTGACCTTCCGCGGGAAGTCATTCCCTCGCATGTGCGCAGCGCCATTTTGTCGCTTTTGCCCTTCCTGGTGGCACTGCTGCTGTTGGGCCTCGTTGCTGCCTACGCACTCATTCGTTCCCTTCTCAAGCCCCTTTCGCAGCTTTCAGACATGCTGGCTCCCTATACGCAGTCGCCGCAGCACTCCCTGAAGGATATGCTGTTTTCGCTCAGCGCGCTTGAATCGCAAAAGGATCGGCTGAAATACCAAATTGAGCGGCAGCTGGAACTGTCACAGATGCAGTGCATTCACAACCTGCTGCACGGCATCTATCAGACCGAGGAGGAAATCTGGCGGAGCTTTGAAGACGCCTCGATTGGATGCCATGCGGCAAGGTATGTTGTGTTGGTCGCGTCCCTTCGCAAGGAGACGAGCGCCAAGGAAGCGTCGGCCAATTGGCGCAGCTTTGCCCTGCAAACCCTCTCGCGCGTGGAACGGCTGCCGGATGAATGCCGCTTCGTAGTCCCGCTGGACAGCGCAAACGAAGCGGCGCTGCTGTGCGGCTTCCCGGAGGCGACAAATCTCCCGGAACGCTTGGTCACCCTGTTTGAGGGCGCGGACACCATGCTGCGCACGGCGATTGGCGCTTCCTTGCTGCTTGGCGCGGGCGAAAGCTTTGGCGCGATCACCGGCGCTTGCGTATCATTTCAGCAGGCAAAGCTGGCGCTGGAGGGATGCTTCTTTGATGAGGCCTCGCGTTTGCACTTCTATACCCCTGCGCTGAGCAAATGCCCGAATACCCCCATCAGCTACCCTTCCGCGGCCGAAGAAGCGCTGCTGCATGCCCTCTCTATTGCCAACTATGATCTGGCTGCCACGATCCTTGGCAGCGCCCTGGATGATTTTCGCGCGCATATTCCGCCTGTATACGTTGCCAAAAGCATTTGTGCAAGCATTGCGCACCGGTTGATCCGATATACGGCGGACAACGCGTATCCTAAGGAAATCACTTCGCTCTTCACGGACGCGCTGCTTCTGACCGAGCAGCCCGGCGTAACGCTGGACGCGTACGAGGACGCGCTGCTGACAGCCTGCGCGTCGCTATGCGGCAACGCGGGCGGCAAAGGCAAAGCCCTGCGCGGCGAGCTGCTTTGCCGGCGGGTAAAAACCTACGTGATGGAGCACTACCAAGATCAGA
>CAZUIA010000036.1:0-17132 GCA_964620835.1 uncultured Oscillospiraceae bacterium | reverse complement strand
AGGTGGACGAGGTCATCATGGGGTGCATTCTGCAGGCCGGGCTTGGGCAAAACGTAGCCCGCCAGGCGGCGGTTGCCGCAGGGCTGCCGGTGTCGGTGCCCGCGATGACGATTAACAACGTTTGCGGCTCCGGGCTTAAATCCGTCAACCTGGCCGCCGCCCTGATTGAGGCGGGCGAGGCGGACGTGGTGGTGGTCGGCGGCATGGAAAACATGAGCGCCTCGGGCTATCTGCTGCCAAAGGCCCGCTACGGCTACCAGATGGGCGACGGCAAGCTGGTGGACACCATGATCACCGACGGCCTGTGGGACGCGTTCAACGACTATCACATGGGCATCACGGCGGAAAACCTGGCCGAGGCATACGGCATCACCCGTGAAATGCAGGACGAGTTTGCCGCGGGAAGCCAGCAAAAGTGCGAGGCCGCGCAGAACGCGGGCAAGTTTGCCGACGAAATCGTGCCCGTCATGATTCCGGTGAAAAAGGACACCGTGCCCTTTGACAAGGACGAATTCCCGCGCGCGGGCGTAACGGCGGAAGGGCTTGCAAAGCTTCGCCCCGCGTTCAAAAAGGACGGCACGGTCACGGCGGCAAACGCCTCGGGCATCAACGACGGCGCGGCCGCGATCATCGTGATGAGCGCGGAAAAGGCAAAGGAGCTGGGCGTGAAGCCCATGGCGAAAATCGTCGCCACCGCGTCCGCGGGCTGCGAGCCGAGCGTGATGGGCATCGGCCCGGTGCATTCCACGAAAAAGGCGCTTCAAAAGACCGGCCTTTCGCTGGAGGACATCGACCTGATCGAGGCGAACGAGGCGTTTGCCGCGCAGTCGCTTGCCGTGCAAAAGCTGCTGGGCTGGGACCCGGCAAAGGTGAACGTGAACGGCGGCGCCATCGCGCTGGGGCATCCGATCGGCGCGTCCGGATGCCGGATTCTGGTCACGCTGCTGTATGAAATGCAGCGAAGTGGCAAAAAGCTGGGCCTTGCGACGCTCTGCGTCGGCGGCGGCATGGGTGTCACGACGATCGTCGAAAAGCTGTAAGGAAACCGGAAGCACAAAAGAGGAAACGAACGAAAAGATGAAAGGGGAGACGCTGATATGGTGAAAAAGGGAATGGTTTGGGGATTGATCGTCCTACTGGTTCTGGTGTCGGTCCCAACGACGTTGGCGCAGGATATGACCGGGGCGGCGCTCCCCTCGGGCAACGTTGCGGCCGGCGGGGCTCAGCTTTATGCCGAGCCGGTGGAGGGCGCAAAGCAGCTTGCCACGCTGGCGGGCGGCGCCGAGGTGATCGTGCTGCAAAGGAGCGGAAACTGGGCGCAGGTATTCGTGCACAACGGGCAAAAGGTCGGCTGGATGATGGCAGGCGCGGTGCAGACCGCGTACGGCACGATGTTCTATCCGGGCATTGTGATCAGCCAGTCGGTCTCCCTGCGTGAGGAGCCGAAGACCAACGCCAAGCTGGTTTCGAGCATTCCCAACGGCGCGATGATCAACATCCTGCAGGAGCAAAGCGGCTGGTACTACGCCTCCTACTGGGACGGCAAGACCAACGTGCCCAAGCAGGGCTGGGTGCGCACGGATTTCATCGTGCGAAACCCGACGTTCCTGACGACGACGCAATCGACGTATGTCTACGCCACGCCCTCCAGGAGCGCCAAGAAGGTGGGCCAGCTCATATCGGGCACCCAGCTTGTCGTGATCGGGGAGTACGGCGACTTCTGGGTGGTAAACCTTCGGAGCGCCAGCGGGTTTATCTACAAGGGGGACGTCCAGGGCGACGTCGGAAACTCAAACGGCTGAGCGCCCAAGGGTGTAAAACACGGGGCTGCCGCACAAAGAACGTGCGGCAGCCCCTTTGACCGTCGCCCCAACGCATCCTCCGCATCAAAAATATGGGGCCCGGGGATGAAATCCCCGGCGGTTTCCAAAGGCGGAGCCTTTGGCCGCCGGAGGCCCTTTTCCGCGCGCAAGGCAGGGCAAATAGGAAGGGCGATTTCGTTCCCCCGCGCCGCACTCTTTTTTCGGCCCCGAACACCCGTGCGGCGCGGGTTCCTCCCCGATGCTCGCGCGCACGCGAGCGAGGCCAATGGCACGAACAACCGCAATGCTTTCCTATCGCTTCGCTCACAATCAGGTTGTTCCAAAGCTCTCCCCGTTTTTCGTGCGACGACCCTCTCTTTCGCGACAAAACCCCCGCCTCAAGCGAGGCGGGGTGCAAAAAAGCCGCCGCGTTTGCACGCGGCGGCTTTGAAACCCCATCCAGCCTTTACAGCTGCTTCATCGTGGAGCGGACCTTGTAGAATACATTGATGTAATCGGAGTTATAGTCAGCCGGGCACAGGTAGCGGATGGAGTAGAGCTTTTTGTCTACGGGCACCACGAGCAGGCGGCCGCGGGTGTACACCGTTTGGCCTTCGGCCCCAGCATCGGCGGGCATGTACAGGTGGTAGGTGACATACCGGCCTTCCGCGCCCATGATGGTGTTCTTATCCTTGGCGGACGTGCGCACGTCGCCATACTGGGCGCGCAGCTCGTCCAGGATCGAGTCGATCTTCGCCTCCGCGTCCGCCGCCGTCTGCGCGGTGGAATAGGTCGTCACGGTGATTTCGACAAAGCTGAAGAACGGCTCGCCGGAAGCGCTGACCGATTCCCTGCAGACAAATTTGTTTTCGACGTCCTCGGCGACGACCCAAGCGCTGGGCACCTCCAAAGAAACGCCAAGCTTTGTGCTCTCCGCCCGGTAGGGCTCAAACTGGATCTCCGGCCGGTCGATCGGGTCAATGCGGATCGGCGTGGCGTCGGGGCCGGGCCGCTCGACGCTCGGGCCCATGTCCATCGGCGTGACCGTCGGCTCCGGGGTGGGCACGGAGAAGGTGGCCGTCGGCACGGGGGAGGGCGTCGCCGTGGGGCCCGCGTCGGTGAGTTCGGGCTGTTTGCAGGCCGTCGTCGTCAGCAGCAGGGCCAGCAACAGGGCCGTGATCGGCAGCAGTTTCTTCATGTTCATGATGCCTCCTTATGGGCATGTGTTCCGTCTGTTTTCATATATTGTAACAGGTTCGTCTATCGCCGTCAATTCCATTGATATAACGACAGGAATCCCGTTTTTGATGCATGTCTCCGCGCTATTCCGCGTTCGTTCGCCGCTTTGCGGCCGATATCGCGCGATGGATGGTGTCGTAGTCAAATCCCCGGCGCTTGAGCGCGTCCGCGGCGCGGCGCAGGGCGTTGGCGTCGCCTCGATCCAGATGCTTTTGCGCCAGGCGCGTGGCGGCCTCAAGCGAGGCCTCCTCGTCGATCTTCAAAAGCGCGGCGTCTGCAGACCTTGCGTCGACGCCCTTTTGGCGCAGCTCCTGCCGGATGCGGAAGGTGCCCAGCCCGCGCCTTGCGCGAGAAGCGGCCCATTTTTCGGCGAAGGCCCCGTCGTCCACCAGCCGGTAATCCGAAAGCTTGCCCATCGCATAGGCGATTTCCCGCTCGTCAAACCCTGCGCGCCCAAGCTTTTCGACCAGCTCGCGCTCGCTATGCTCGCGCATGCTCAGCGCGCGCAGCGCCCTGTCCAGCGCCTTTTGTTCTCGCGGATTCGGTTGCATAGCTTGCCACCTCCCTGGACAATATAGGCTCGAACACTAAATTAAGGAGGAAATTCCATGCTGTCATCCAAAGATCTGAGCATTCTCGAGGATCAGATGAACCATGAGGCGCTCGCCAACCAGAAAGCCGCGGCCTACGCCGAATCTATTCAGGATCCGCAGCTCAAAACGCTGGCCAACACGTTGGCGGCGCACCACAAGCATCGCTACGAGACGATGTTCAACTACCTCAACAGCCAGCAGTAAGGAGGCGGGAACCATGAATAACCAAACCAACCAGATGAATGGCAAGCAGGCGTGCGCGTCGTGGGACGACCGCTGCATGGTGAACGACATGCTCGACACCGCCAAGCACATTGCGACCGAATACGGCTCCTACATCATCGAGGGCAGCAGCGAGCCGCTTCGGCAGGTGCTGGGCAAGAACCTGAACGAGACGCTGAGCGACCAGTTTCAGCTTTTCCAGCAGATGCAGCAGCGCGGCTGGTACCAGACCAAGCCCGCCCAGCAGCCCGACATCCAGACCGCCAAGCAGAAGTTCGCGCAGACAAAGAACCAGTTGATGTAAGGAACCCCCGAACCTTCCAAGGGCTGTCGCACAAAGCGCGTGCGGCGGCCCTTTTGTCATGGACAGAACATATAAACGGGGTCCGGGACGATGACCCAGGCGGTTTCCAAAGGCAGCGCCTTTGGCCGCCGGAGGCCCTTTCCGCGCGCCTATCCCCGTTTCACCTCTGCCGGCTGCTGGCGAGCAAAGACTGCTTCAGGTTCCAAAGCGGGCCGCTCAAGTCCACCTTATAATAATGCGGCTTGTGCAGGCGCTTGTATTCATCCCATAGGGTATCCATCTCCCGCATTCCATAGGCGCGAATCTCATGAATCGACGGCAGATCGTACACAAGCCTGCCGTTTTGAAAAATCGGGACCAGCAGCGGCCGCAGGGTATAGTTTGTCAGGGTCATCCGCTTCCAGGTGTTGTCCGGATCAAAGATCGTCAGCGGCTCGCTTTCGTCGTATCTCTCCTCTTTCAGCGCGATCAGGTCCGCGACCGCGCGGCCGTCCGCCTTGTCGTAGATCCGATAGAGCGTTTTGACGCCCGGGTTGGTGATCTTGGCGGGGTTTTCCGAAATCTTGATGCGCGGCTCCATCACGCCGCTTACTTCCTCGGCAACCAGCTTGTATACGCCGCCGAGCGCGGGCATGTTCAGGCTCGTGATCATCCGGGTGCCGACGCCCCAGATGTCGATGCGTGCGCCCTGAGCCTTCAGGTCCCAGATGACCTCCTCGTCCAGATCGCCCGAGGCGCAGATCTTCGCGTCCGGAAAGCCCGCCTCGTCCAGCATCTGGCGCGATTTGCGGCTCAGGTACGCCATATCGCCACTGTCCAGGCGGATGCCGACCGGCTCGTAGCCCCTTTGGCGAAGCTCGTGAAAGACGGTGATGGCGTTTGGCACGCCGCTTTTGAGCGTGTCGTACGTGTCCACCAGCAGCAGGCAGCCCTCGGGGAACACTTCGGCATAGGCGCGAAACGCCTCCAGCTCGCTCGGGAAGGACATCACCCAGCTGTGCGCGTGCGTGCCCTTGACCGGGATATCGAACATCTGCGCGGTGAGCACGTTGCTCGTGGCATGGCACCCGCCGATGACCGCCGCGCGCGCGCCGTAGATGCCCGCGTCCGGCCCCTGGGCGCGCCGAAGGCCGAACTCCAGCACGCTGTCGCCGCCGGCCGCCTGCACCACGCGGCTGGCCTTGGTGGCGATGAGCGTCTGGTGGTTGATGATGTTGAGCAGCGCGGTCTCCAAAAGCTGCGCCTGCATCAGCGGGGCGCTGACCTGCACGATCGGCTCGCCCGGGAACACGAGCGTGCCCTCCGGCACGGCAGAGAGGTCGCCGGTGAAGCGAAGGGAGCGAAGGTACGAAAGAAAAGGCTCGTCGAACATCTTGAGCGAGCGCAGGTAGGCGATGTCGTTTTCATCAAAGTGAAGATCCTGGATGTATTCCACCGCCTGCTCCAGCCCCGCCGCGACGGCGTGCGCGATTTCCTCGCCGGCCTTTCGGTAAAACAGGTCGAACACCGCGCGGTTTTCGCCCATGCCGCGCTTAAAATAGCCGTACATCATGGTCAGCTGGTACAGGTCGGTCATCATCGTCAGGTTCCGCTGTTGCATGTCCCTTATGCCTCCTCGGGCTTTTGTTCAATCTCCGGCTCCGCTTCTTCCAAAGCGGGGGTGGCGGGCGCTCTGTCCGTGCGCCTTCCCCGCCGCTTCACCGGGCCTTGTCGTAGGTAAAACCACGCGCCGCAAAGCGCCACGTGCAGCATGGAGACCGACTGGCGCAGGGCGACATACGCCACATTGCCCTGTCCCATCCGGCCGATGCCGAGCAAAAGGGTCAGCGCGCACAGCGCCGCGCCGATCATGAGAAAGACGGCCGGCGCGTTCATTTGCCTCGCCCTGCGCATATAGTGGATGAAAAAAGCGATGTCCAGCGCCAGCAGCGCGCCGAGCAGAAGCTGCGAAAGGACAAACAAGCCCTGATAGGCGTTTCGCTCAAACTCGCCGACAAAGGTGCAGGAAATCCCCGAAACGATCAGCGCACAGCACAGAAAATCGGCCAGGTGGAGCTTTCGCGTCCGTAGCAGACGAAGGAAAAAATAGATCAGCACGCAAAGGCACACCACCGCGCTCAATATCTGCGAAAACCTTACCTGTGCCGCGGCGACGTTGAGCATGAGGCTGTCGTCGCGAAGCCCCTCGATGACGGTACGCCCCGCGCAGTACAGCAGCAGATACCAGCAGCAAACGTCGCCCGGGCGCTTCATCTTTTTGCGCTTCGCCATCAGCACGCCAAACACGATCAGGTTCCATACGAACTCGTAAAAGAACGTGGCCATGTGCCAGTACCAGTATTCGGTTCCGTTCGCGCCCACGAGGCGGATCTCCACGGCCAGCGGGAAAAACTGCGCGGCCTTGTCGTATATGCGTGCGCCGTAGGCCTCCATGTTGGCATAGTTGCCCCATCGGCCGATGGCCTGGGCGAGCACCACCGAGGGGGCGCAGGCGTCCACCAGCGCGGCGACGGAAACCTTGGCAAAGCGGCCGTAGATCACCACCGCGATAAGACCGCCGAGCACGGCGCCGTAGATGGCCAGGCCGCCGTTCCATAGGCGGAAAATCTCCAGCAGGTTGTTTTCGTAGCGGCTCCAGGTAAAGGCGACGTAATACAGCCTTGCGCCGACGACGCCCAGCGGAATCGCCAGAAGCGAAAGGTTCAGAATCGTATCCTTCGGCAGGCGCAGGCGGCGCTCCTCGCGCACCGCCAAAGCAATGCCCACGGCAACGGCGATCATCATCAGCAGGCTGTACCAGGGGATGTGAAGACCCAACAGATCCAGCGTGCTTCCCAGCGGCGGGCGGCTCATAAAATGTCCTCCAAGAATCCGGGCTTGCCCGGAGAAGTCCATTCATTATAGGTTTTGGCTTTCCATGCTGTCAAGCGGAAAGCTGTCGAATACTGTACAGAATGCCCGGGAAATGCTATAATGAAAAGACATGAGCAAATGAGGAGGATTGAACGATGCCAAACGAGTTTATCATCGCGCAAGGCGCGCCGGCGGCGGTCGGGCCGTATTCACACGCGGTCCGTTCGGGAAAGTACCTGTATGTTTCCGGCCAGCTGGGCCTGGATCCGGTCACGGGAGCGCTCGCGGAGGGCGTGCAGGCCCAGGCGCGCGTGGCGCTTTCGAACCTGAAGGCGGTTCTTGGCGCGGCGGGCATGGACCTTCGGGATGTGGTCAAGACGACCGTATTCCTGCAGGACATGGGGGACTTTGCCGCGGTCAACGCCATCTATGCCGAGGCGTTCGGCGACACGAAGCCGGCGCGCTCCTGCGTGGCGGTCGCCGCGCTGCCCAAGGGCGGCCTGGTTGAAATTGAGGCCATCGCGCGCAAGGATCGGGGATAAATGCGGCCGTTTTCATTTGAGCTGATCAAGACCTGCCCGTCGACAGGGGCGCGCCGCGGGCGCGTTCATACGCCGCACGGATCCATCGAGACGCCGTGCTATATGCCGGTGGGCACGCAGGCCACGGTCAAGGCCATGACGCCGGAATCCGTGGCGGAGACCGGGGCGCAGATCATCCTGGCCAATACCTACCACCTGCACCTTCGGCCCGGGGAGTCCCTCGTCAAGGAGGCGGGCGGCCTGCACCGCTTCATGCACTGGGACAAACCCATCCTGACGGACAGCGGCGGGTTTCAGGTGTTTTCGCTTTCGGGCCTGCGAAAGATCAGCGAGGAGGGCGTTACCTTTCGCTCGCACATCGACGGGTCGGCCCGGTTTTTGTCGCCCGAAACGGTGATGCAGATCGAAAACGACCTGGGCGCGGACATCATCATGCAGTTTGACGAGTGTTCGCCCTACCCCTGCGACCGAAGGACCGCCGAGGACGCGATGCGCCGTACGCTCCGCTGGGCCGAGCGCTGCAAGCGCGCCCACGGGCGGGAGGATCAGGCGCTTTTCGGCATCGTGCAAGGCGCGTTTGAAAAGGACCTTCGCATCCAAAGCGCGCGCGCCCTTTCAGACATGGATTTCCCCGGCTATGGCATCGGCGGGCTTTCCGTGGGGGAGCCGAAGCCGCAGATGTACGAGCTGCTGGAGATCACCACGCCCGAGCTGCCCGCGGACAAGCCGCGCTACCTGATGGGGGTTGGCACGCCGGATTGCCTGATCGAGGGCGTGCTGCGCGGCGTGGACATGTTCGACTGCGTGCTCGCCACTAGAATCGCCAGAAACGGCACCGTCTTTACGCAAAGCGGCCGCCTGGTGGTCAAAAACGCGCAGTACACGCGCGATTTTTCGCCGCTGGACCCTTCGTGCGACTGCTATGCCTGCCGGCACTATTCCCGCGCCTACATTCGCCACCTGTTCAAGGCCGGGGAGATCCTGGGCGCGCACCTTTGCAGCGCGCACAACCTCCGCTTCCTGGCAAGGCTGATGGAGCGCGTGCGGGAGGCCATCGAAGCGGGCACGCTTTCGCGCCTTCGCGCGGATTTTTACCGCCAATATGACATGAGCCGCAATTTCTAACCGTTTGTTCACAAACAATGGTTGCAAACGTTTGCCAAAACAGGGTATAATACCTATTGACTTTGCAAAAGGCGGTGTATCGATATCATGGATCTTACGAACCTGATGTTTCTTGTCAGCCGTGCGGTCGCGGAGGTAGCGACCGACCCGGCCGCGGCAGGCGGGGAAGTGGCCGAGGGCGGCACGCTCCTGGCGCTGGCCATGCAGTTTATTCCCCTGGTGCTGATCGTCGTGGTGTTCTACTTCCTCATGATCCGCCCCCAGCGGAAAAAGGACAAGAAGGTCAAGGACATGCTCGCGAACCTGAAGGTTGGCGATCGCATCACCACGATCGGCGGCATTCACGGCACCATTATGGGCATCAAGGATGAGACGGTGACGGTGGGCGTGGGCGCGGACAAGACCAAGCTGGTGTTTGCGCGCTGGGCCATCCGTAGCGTGGATGAGGTATCCATCGAAAACGACAGCGAAACTCTGGTATAACAAACAGAAAATAGCGCTGTCTCCTGGCCGGGACGCATCAGTCCCCTTCAAAAACTCCCTGAAGCCGGGGAGTTTTTTGTATATTTATTATATAGCAAAAATATCGAAAAAAGGCGAAAAACGGTGTTCAAAAAATGAGAACATCACAGATACGGCAGGCAAAGCCTTGCGTGGCGCGAAAGAAAATGGTTCCGCAGTCGACGGTTACGGTGTCCATATTCGAGGCGATCTTCTGTAACATAATATAGAAAGAAAAAACGATACGTGACGCCGGGCAGATCATACCGTTTCCATTATGGCTCGCACACAAGGTGTTTCCCTGATTTGCGGTTTATACGACAGCGAGCGCAGGAGCTGCTTTTCCTTTCCGTCCTTTTTTCGACGGGTTGAACGGAGCTGAATTTTTATACATTGTCTTCGATGCACGGGTGTATTCAATATTGACGATAGGCGGGGAATATGATAATATTGGTAAGACGATGGATGAAGATGTCATTTTTCTTCATCTTTCGCTTTGGCGGTTCGTGAGAATCGTTTGTGATCAAGCGCAAACGCGATTCGGGCTGCCAGTTCGTGCAAACGGCCTCAAAGCATATGCCCCTCCCAAGGGGTTGCATCCCCAAGCATTCGGCGGGGCAGTGTTTTCGTTGCCGGTTTCCCCCAAAACGCCGCGCACAGAGGGCAACCCTGCTGCCCTCTGCTTGGTTCGGAAATTGGGCATTGCAGAAGATATACCTGAGTTGTCAGGATAGCGGACACAATTGCCGACACAGCGCAACAGAGCCGGACATTGCTCGGGAGGGCGAAGCTATCTCCATGTGCGAGGCGTTTATGTATGCATATTGTCTTTTCTGCAGAACCGGGCAGGAAAAAGCCGTTGTGCAAAAGATTGCCGCCCAGTTTGGCGGCATCTATGCGCTGGCGGTTGAAAAGGAACGGCACCAAAAGAGCAAAGGGATTCGTACGGTTGTGCGCGACGTGGTGCTTCCAGGCTACGTGATGCTGTATACAATGGAAGAACTTGCACCAAATCGGCTAAAGTACATGGATGGGCTGTATCGGCTGCTGAAAAATGCCGACGGCAAATCCGAATTGATGGGAACGGATTTACAGTTTGCGCAATGGGTATTCGAAAACGGCGGCTTGATCAAAACATCCCTCGCATACCGGGAGGGCACCCGGGTGCACATCTTGGACGGACCGCTCAAAACGCTGGAGGGCAAAATCCTTCGAATCGACGTGCGAAGCCGGTGCTGCCAGGTACAAATTCCTTTTGCCAATAGGGAGGTTAACATCTGGTTGTCGTTTGACTTCGTCGAGGCGGATTCCCAAAGGCCTTTGAGGCAGGAGGCATGAGCGGGCCGCGTTTTTCTCTGTTTTGAGCAGGGGTGGCGCGTCTCAATGCTCGGACGGGTTTGCGTGTGCCGGGCCATGGCATAACTGTTGGGTTGGATCAAATCCCAAGACGGGCAGGCATCAGCCGACCTCCAAAGCCTTCGGCGGCGGATGAAGCATTCCGATGGGGGGTGGCCGCCATGATGAAGCGTAGGCGTGCAAAGGGCGATGGAAAAACCAAGGCGTTGCACTTTCTGCCCGTACTGACGGCCGTTTTCCTGCTGATGTGCGTTGTTTTTGTCTTGGGCCGTGTCCTTGGCACAAAAGGTCAGGGACAGGAAACAGTGCGGGGTGATCTTTCGCGACGCTTTGAGGAAAAGCGCATCCTCCAAGACGACGGGCGAACCTATGAATATCGGGACAAACTGACGACGATCCTGCTCATCGGCGTGGATGCGGCAAACGAGCAGGCAAATTCCCGCTTTCGAAACGGCGGGCAATCCGATTTTTTGCTGCTCGTCGTGATAGACCCACGGGCCAGGACGATCACGCCCGTGCACATTGACCGCGATACCATGACGGAAATCCCGGTGCTGGGGGTCCTCGGCAATCCGGCGGGAGAGAGGCTGGCGCAGATCTGCCTCGCGCACGGTTTTGGCGACGGCGGGGCGCAAAGCTGCGAGTTGACCGTCGAAGCGGTTCGGAATCTGCTGCTTGGCATCGACATTGACTTTTATATCGCCATGAATCTCGACGGAATCTCGGCGCTCAACAATTTGCTCCGCGGCGTTACCGTCACTTTGGCGGATGACTTCACAAGCCTTGATCCCCAAATGGCGGCCGGCACGACGCTCACGCTTACGGGCGAACAGGCGGAAACCTATGTCCGAAGCCGTATGAACGTTGGCGACGGAACAAACCGGGCGCGGATGGAGCGCCAGAGAGTGTACATCGATGCGGCGTTTGCCAAGGTAAGCCAAAACCTTCGCGCGGATGCGGGGTATGCCGGCGTCCTGTTTGATGGGCTCAAGGCATACCTTCAGACCGACATGAAGCGCGGAAGAATGATCAACGAAGCATACGAAAGCCGCGAGTATGCGCGCGCGCCCATCGTGACGCTTGAGGGCGCGCATACGGAAGGCGCGGATGGGTTCGCTGAGTTTCATCCGGATGAAAGTGCGCTCAGGCGGCTGGTCATCCGTTTGTTCTATGACCCCATCGAATGAGGTTCGAAAGGCCGGTCGGCTTTGCGATACAATGTCACAACCATTCCTGTGCGGCCGCGCGTGCCGTCGTCTAGAAAGGAGGAAATCCCATGAACAAAAAACCGCTTTGTCTGTTGCTTTCCCTCTTGATGCTCTGTCTGTCCGTATCGGCTTTTGCCGCGATACCAAGCAAAACGACGCAGGATATGGCCCATGTTTCCCGAATCGATACGAAGAACAGCGTGCCCGTGGGCGCAGCCTTTTCCTTTTCTTTTGCCAATGCTGCCCCGGCCACGGAAGCGGAGCGCATCGCCGTTGAGCGCAAGCTGGCGGCGACACAAGCGGAGCTTTCGGCCATCTACGCATTTTCGGTGGAGAATCAGCGTCCCGTGATAGACTACTTTGGTGACGACATCAAGGCCGCCGCCGGCCTCCTGTTGCCGGAAGGCTTTGACATGGATACCCTGGCGATGAACGAGCTGGTGCCCCTGATGATCAACGGGTACGAGGAAGCCTATGGAGACATGACCGTCTATCTCGAATTTGCCACGCAATATCAGCCGGGGCAGCCCCTTGTGGCCCTGGTGGGCGTCGTCACGGGTGTGGACGAACAAGGCCAACAGATTGTGGAATGGGTGCCCCTTCAGGCTGAGGCCACGGAAGACGGCCTTGTAAAAGTGGATTTTCCCAGCGACCTCATCATGAAAATTCAACAGGGCGATGCAATGCTTGCCGTTTTAAGCGGGGACAGCGCACGGTAAATCATGGGCGATCTGTCCGAGGGGCCGAAGGGCCCCTCGGAAGCGCAATTCTGTTCATCCGGAAGGAGGGCCCAAGGCGGCTCACGGCAATCATTATTCCGAACGGGCGGCGGACCGCTGGCGTGAATGCCTGCAGCCCGCCGCGAAGACCGACGGAGACTGGAGATAAGCCCAATGGCTGAAACAGACATGATCAACAGGGCAAGGGAAGAAGAGGACGCCACCATTGACCTTGTTGAGCTGCTTTATAAACTGCTTGAAAATCTTCGCTACATTCTCGCCATTGCGCTGCTTTGCGCAATTGCCGCCGGCGTGTACACCCTGGGATTTGTCACGCCCCTTTACGAGGCAACGGCCAAGCTGTATGTCTTAAGCTCGAAGGATTCGGCGATCAACCTGTCCGATTTGCAGATCGGCTCCTATCTCACCTCCGATTATCAAGAGGTGTTCCATACCTGGGAAGTGCACGAGGCTGTGCTTCAAAATCTCGGACTTGAGTATTCATACACGCAGCTGGAAAGCATGCTGAAGATCAGCAATCCGAGCGATACGCGTATTTTACATATAACCGTCACATCCGATGACCCGAAGCTGTCCATGTCCATGGCAAACGAATACGCGAAGGTTGCCAAACGGTATATTTCGGACACCATGGCGACGGACGAGCCCAACATCCTGTCCGTGGCGCTTGAACCGAAGCGGCCGAGCAGTCCGAGTAAAACGAGGAACGTAATGTTGGGGTTCATACTCGGCGCAATGGCCACCGTCGCGATCATCGTTGTGCGTCTGCTTATTGATGATAAGATCAAAACGGAAGACGATATCGCGAAATATGGAAATATGCCGACGTTGGCTGTGATTCCGGTCATGAAGACGCTGAACGCACAAAAGTCGAAATTTCCGAGCTTTAAAAGAAGGGAGAACGTGAAATGAAACGCTTGGATATTACGCGTCTCCCTGCCCTGGATTACGCCGCCACGGAAGCCATCAACACCCTGTGCACCAATCTATCGTTTGTGGGAAAAGACGTAAAGCGAATCATGGTGACCAGCTGCCGGGAAGCGGAGGGCAAATCCTTTCTTTCGATCAATATCCTGCGCACCATGGCCAATTTGGGCAAGCGGGTTGCGCTGGTTGACGCCGATTTGCGGCGATCCGCTTCCGTAGCCCGCTATGGAATTCGCATGCCCGACGGGGTGCTTGAGTACGGCATTACGCATTTTTTGGCCGGCATGTGCGATGCGGAAGAAATTCTGTACTCGACCAATATTCCCGGCGCCTATATGAGCCCTGTTGGCTATGAGGTCAGCAACTCGCTGTCGCTGCTGAGCAATCGGCTTTTTCCGGAATTCCTGGAGTATTTGGCAAATCAATTTGATTTTGTGATCGTGGATGCGCCGCCTGTCGGCATGATCATTGACGCCGCGGAAATCGCGAAATCGTGCGACGGGACCCTCTTCGTGATCGATTATAACAAGGTCAGCCGAAGGGAATTGCAGGACGCGAAGCAACAGATTGAGCGGTCGGGCTGTCCCGTCCTGGGCGCGGTGCTCAACAACGTCATCTTTGATTCGTATACCAGCAAAAAATACTACAACAAATATTACCACACGCGGTACAGCAAGGAATCCTCCGCCAAGCCGACTTCGCGCAGAAAGAAAGCCCGGAGGGCGGAATAAAAGAATGATCGGCTTTACGGACATTCATCATCATTTGCTCTATGGTTTGGACGATGGCCCAAGCACGGTGGACGAAATGGAGCGCATGCTGGTGAGCGCGTTTCGCGACGACATACGGCGCATCATGGTAACCCCGCATGTGAGCCCTGGGATCATTCCCTTTGACGAAGAAGCGTTTTACTACCGACTGGAGGAAGCAAAGGCATTTTGCAACCGGGAAAAGCTCGGTCTAGAGTTGCTGCCGGGTGCGGAAGTGTTGTATACGCCCATGGCTACCTCGCTTCTGCGCCAAAAGCGAATCCCCGCGCTGAACAACACGGAGTATGTGCTGATCGAGTTTTTGCCCGACGTGCAGTATGAAGCGCTGGAAAAAGGGGTGGCGTCCCTCTTGCACAGCGGGTTTTTCCCGGTATTGGCGCATGTGGAACGGTACCATTGCCTTTTACGGCGCCCGAAGCTGGCGGCAAAATTAAAAGCGCGATATGATGTGCTCTATCAGGTCAATTGCGCCACCGTCGTCGAGGAAAAAGGGATTTGGATCAAACGGTTCTGCAGACAGATGTTTGGCGAAGGGCTGATCGATGTGGTAGCCACGGACGCGCATGATACGGTCTTGCGCATCTGCCGGATGAAAGAGGCATATCGCCTTTTGGCTTTGCGGTATGGGGCCAACTATGCGGCCAGGTTGGCGGGGATTTCGTAGCCAGATCGGGCGTTTTTCGATCCATTTCGTCCGCTTCGATTATATATTGTCATTATGCTTTTTATGTTATGCTTACAAAGGTAAAGCGGGAGCGGGACGTCGGCATTCAGAAATGTACCGGTCCTCCGTCTTGCCAAAGCACGTTTGTTTCCCTTATTCGCTTCTTCAAAGGAGTATGTCATCCGGTGCTTTTGAGGAGGCTTTTTCATACGCAGGCACACATAGTTCGTGGAAAAGGACGGGGTTATGAATACGCGCCTGCATGGGTTCGAACATGGCGGAGGAGCTTGCACTGTGCTAGAGGCAAGGGAGTGGGGGCCGTAAGGAGACAGTATCGTATACGTCCCATTTGGGAAGAAACGTATAAGGCGTGGGCCTCAAGCGGGCATCGTACGGATTTTATTCATGGGGATTCTATGGAAGAGGGCTGAAAGACGATATGGCAGTATACGGGACAAAAGCGAAATCTCTGTCAAGAAAAGCGGCATTGGTTCTCCTGGATGCGGTCCTCATCAATGTGGCGATCTGGGTAAGCATGCTTTTGCGCTTTGAGGGAATCATCAGCCCGGAGCAAATCGTCCGGATGGCAAGTCAAGAAGCGTGGATCACGGTTGTTTTTCTTACGGCTTTTTATATTTGCGGCTTATATCGTACGCTATGGAGATATGCCGGCTTTTCGGAGGTAATCCGCCTTACCGTTACCGCCGCGCTGACGGGCTTGTTTCTTTTGGTGGTCAATGAGCTGTTGGACGTGCGCCTTTCCCGTGCTGTGGTGATCCTCAGCAGCATGTGGACGCTGGTGCTGATAGGCGCCGCGCGTATGGTATGGCGCACCTGGTGCATTCACCAAGAAAAGGGGCACTTTAGCAAAAAGGTGCAGGTACCGGTGATGATTGTGGGGGCGGGTTACGCCGGCTCTTATGCGTTGGCATTGCTTAGGCGAAGTCATCACGCCGATGTGCGCCCGGTTATGTTTGTGGATGATGATGAAGATAAACAGAATCTGCGCATTCAAAACGTGCCGGTACGGGGAAAAATCGCGGACATTCCCAAATTGGTTGCGCAGTTTTCCATTCGAGAGATCCTCATCGCCATTCCCAGCCTGACGGGAGAACGGTTGCAAGACGTGGTGGCGCTATGCAACAGCACGAAATGCAGGGTTCGCATTCTGTCCAATCCGCAGGACTCCATACAGCGTAGCGGCAGGTTTGAATTCCGGGAACTGGATCTTTCGGACTTTTTATCCCGCGAAGAAATCGACTTGGATATGGATTCGATTAGCGCGTATCTAAAAGGAAAGATCATCCTGGTTACGGGCGGTGGTGGGTCCATCGGTTCGGAGATTTGCCGACAAATCATGCGATTTTTCCCAAAGCAGCTGCTGGTTTTTGATATCTACGAAAACTGTGCTTATGAATTGTATAACGAACTAAAACAAAAATATGGGCCGGATGTGCCGGTTCGGGTGTTGATCGGCAGTATCCGGGACAGGGCGCGTCTCAATGACATCCTTGCGAAATTTGGTCCCCAGGTGGTATTCCATGCGGCGGCGCATAAGCACGTTCCCCTGATGGAGGATGCTCCGTCGGAAGCCGTAAAGAACAATGTTTTGGGTACGCTGAACTTGCTGAGGGCCGCCAGCGATAACGGGGTGGAGAGGCTGGTGCAGCTTTCCACGGATAAAGCGGTGAATCCGACCAGCGTGATGGGCGCCACCAAACGCATTACCGAAATGCTCATCCAGTCTTATGCCCACCAAACCGCCATGAAATGTATGGCCGTCCGTTTTGGCAATGTTCTTGGTTCCCATGGAAGCGTATTGCCTCTTTTCGAAAGCCAGATCAAAAAAGGCGGTCCCGTGACCTTAACCCATCCGGATATCACCCGCTATTTTATGACAATCCCTGAGGCCGCTCAGTTGGTCCTTCAAGCTGGTGGTCTCGCACAAAGCGGCGCGATTTATGTGCTGGATATGGGACAGCCCGTCAGAATCATGGACCTGGCTGAAAAGCTGATCCGTTTTTACGGCTTTGAACCTGGCAGCGATATTGAGATTGCGATCACGGGCCTACGCGCAGGAGAAAAGATGCATGAAGAGCTTATGATGGATCCCGAAAAAGAGAATATGCAAAAGACAGCCCATGACAAAATTTTCATCGCCCCACCTTTGGAGGTGGACAACAACTTCCTGCATGTCAGCATCAACGCTCTGGCCAGGGCTGCCGATCAAAACGACGCGCTCGTACGACAGGAACTGCTCAAAGCGGTTCCCACCTATCAACCACC